>CAVAFS010000312.1:0-10624 GCA_963587975.1 Bulleidia sp.
CTTATGTATTATTTTATATACAATTTGTTTTTCTGTCAATAAATTTTTCACAGTCTGGCGATACTATGCAGCATATAAAGCAGGGAGCAGAAAAACTTACCTTGTCAGCTAACAATCGCTTTCCAAGGAAAGTTTTCTCTGCCCCCTTTATTTACACAGTGGTCTGCTTAAAACAGTTCAACTTTGCCATGTATGTAAATAGGGACTGAGTTCATTTTTTCTCAGCAGGCGATTGTTAGCCGCGGAGACAAAATGAACTCAGCCCCTTTCAATATCTTATATTTTTAACCACAAAGACAAGCTATCAGATAATTTCCATTGCTGCGGTCCAGCCTTCTCTTACCGCATCACCGATCTGGCGGGCACGAACGCAGTCACCGATCTTCCATACCGGAATACCTGCATCTTTGATGGCTGTCTCAAGTGCTTCTGTCGCATGTGCACGACGTCCCATTGCATTGACAACGGAATCCGCTTTGATGGTAATCTCTTTGCCATCCTGCTCAGCTACGACAAAGTCTTTGCCAACTTTGATAACTTTTGCGTTTACTTCGTATTTTCCACCGTTTTTATCAATGAAATCATGTACAGCTGTTCTGTACAGACCGGTTGTCTCTGGCATCAGAGCGCCTTTCATCTCTACGATGGTTGTCTCTACACCATGATCGATGTAATCTGCAGCTGCCTCACAGCCTACCAGACCGCCACCGAGTACGATCGTGCTCTTTCCAAGACCTGCAAAGTCATTGTAGTATACATCCATTGCTGTGACAGCATTTTCAATGCCCTCGATCGGAAGGATCAGATCATCAGATCCAACGGCCAGAACAACGGCTTCCGGAGCGATCTCTTTGATGAGTTCCGGTGTTACTTCACAGTTTAATCTTACTTCAATCGGGCGCTTCTCCACGTCACGGATCAGCAGATCTTTGAAGTTTCTGATATCTACTTTGTGATGTGTGTGATCGGTAAAGTTGATCAGACCGCCTAATACATCAGATTTCTCGCAGAGAACTACCTGATGTCCTCTGTCTGCTGCTGTGATGGCTGTCTGCAGACCACCGCAGCCACCGCCTACAACCAATACTTTACGGCTTGCTTCCGGTTTCGGCATGCGATCCGGAAGGATTTTGTGATGAGATGCTGGCCATACGTCGTATGGGTTGATGGTACAGGAATCAAGTGGTGGGAATTTAATCGTCCAGATCTCTGTCTCATGTTCGCCGGACGGACCCGGATAACATCTTCCACAACGGAGACAGCGACGGATTTCATCTGCATGACCATCTTTTGCCTTATTCGGGAAGGCCGGATCTGCAAAGAACTGACGTCCCATGGATACCATGTCTACTTTTCCTGCTGCGATTGCTTCTTCTGCCTGTTCCGGAGAGTTGATACCACCAACTACTGCAACCGGAATAGATACATTCTGTTTGATCACTGCTGCCGGTTCAATATTCGGGCCATGCGGTGCATAAGCAGTTGTGAACTCCCAGCTTCGTGAAGAACTCAGGTAATGTCCACAGGATACGTGAATCAAGTCAATGTACGGCTCACAAAGTTTACAGTATTTTACAGCATCTTCCAGCTCTAATCCGCCTGGTAAATGCTCGGAACTGCTGACACGAATTTCGATCACGAAGTCCGGTCCCATAGCTTCACGAACAGTCTTTAACAGCTCAACCGTAAATCTTGCTCTGTTTTCAAAAGATCCACCATACTCATCGGTACGTTTGTTGTACTGCGGAGAAAGGAACTGTGCCGGAAGCCATCCGTGTCCACAGTGGATCATGATGCCTTCCCATCCTGCTGCCTGGAACCATTTGCATGCAGTTACATAATCCTGATAACAGCTTAAAATCTCTTCTTTTGTAAATGCATCTACATGTGTGCCATCCGGAAGATCTTTCTCAGATGGTCCCTTTGGATTGATACCGTCTCCGATATTTGTCTTGATTTCACCACAGGAAAGCAGCTCACCCATCGGAAATGCACCGTAGCTTTTGATCATCTCTGCTGTTTCTTTAATGATCTGGAACTGCTTATCTGATCTGGATGTAAAATCAAGGTACGGCTCAAACGGGAAACGTTTGTCATACTCGTGGTTCGGGCTTAACTCACCCAGACAGACAATACCTGCACCGCCTTTTGCTTTTGCCTCCAGCATACGAAATGCACGTTCCGGTACCGGTGTGGTGTAACCGAACGGATCCGGATCCATCTCAATGTAATGATCGAATGCAAATAAAGCAGGTGCTGCTTCAATACGGTTTTTGATTGTCTTTGAACCAATTTTTAACGGCTCAAACAAATGTGGAAAATACTGATTTTTTTCTGCCATAATCTCTTACCTTATCCTTTCTGAAAATACCTAATACTATACCAAACAATAATTTCAGTCCATATTCACCCAAAAAATTTCCCATTTCTATAAGAATTTTTTCTATGAATACGAACCGTTTTCTGTTACTTAGACTGTATCAGAATTTCCCCCTGTTCTTCAAACACCAGCTTATTTTTTACTGTTTCATTTTGCAACATTTTGTGTATTTTTGTTGTATTGCATCTGGATAAGTACAAAAAATCGTGGTATGATTCTGTTATACTCATCCTATAAAAAATGGGGGTAATAACTATGGATCATCGTGCAGAAAGAATGAAATCACTAATCATCCAGACTTTTTTTGACTGTCTGGAAAAACAAGATTTTTCACAGGTAACCGTGGGGCAGATTGCAGAACAGGCTATGATCAACCGCTCTACGTTTTATCGATATTTCGCGGATAAATATGAACTGAGAGATGAGATTGTGGACGATATCGTTCAGGATTTTGCAGAACATATGGAAGTGGATTTTCTTCATATGGATATCCAGGATGAAGTACATACACGTTCTCTGCAGGACGGACTGAGCCGCCTTTGTACGCAAAAGCAGAGACTGGAGATATTATGGAACCAGAACCTGCTTGGTCGAAACGTCTTTGATGAAATGATGAATGCCGGGGCACGCAAGGTGGAAGCGGAAATCTTAAACCACCCTACGATTTCTCCTGACAAAAAGCAGCTGGCCGACTGGTATGCGAAATTACTGGTAAACAATTTCCTTGTCACCGTCCGCTGGTGGTTTTCCCACAGTGATACGGTTTCTGCCAGCCAGATCACGACCATGATGGAACGGCATATGCTGTATGGAACGATTCCCACATTGAAAGAGCAAAAATAAATATTATTTTTCTCTTTTATTCACTGCATTGCAATAGTAATCCACAAACTGGATCAATCCCAGATCCACCCGGTCTTTGCGCCAGAACAGTCCACTGTAAAATACCGGCGCATTGACCAGGGGCACTGTCACAAGTCCATTCATATGATTCATTGGTGCCAAATCGGACAGGATCGTGATTCCAAATCCACTCTTTACCATCATCAGCACCATTCCCACATGGTCAAAACATTCCACGATATTTGGTTCGAATCCACAGCGCTGACACCATTCCAGTGTGTGACTATACTCGCTGGATGATTTGTCTTTTCCAAGAAATACAAATTTTTCTGCTGACAGTTCGGACATGTTCAGTTCTCGTCTGACGGCCAGCGGATGTTTTTCGTTCATGATCACGACAAGATGGGATTCCTCCAGAATGCGAAAATCCAATTCCGGGATTACATCCTCCAACGTAAAAAGCTTCAGTCCCACATCTATTTTTCCCGTCAACAGATCACTCGTCAGAGTCGTACGCTCAATATATGAGGTCGCATCCAGATGTACATTTTTATGTTCCTTTGCAAATCCTTCAAACACTTCCTGCATCCGGTAAATTTCCTTGTACACCATATATCCGAACCGCAGATTTTTCTGTGTATCATCCTGAAACTGACGCATTTGATGCAGTAAATGATCTTCTTCTGAAAAAATTCTCACACATTCTCTGCGCAGAGTTTCTCCTGCCGGGGTCAGCATCAGATTTCGTTTTTCACGATCAAAAAGCGTTACCCCAAAAAACGCTTCCAGATCTTTGACAGCCTTGCTGAGGACCGGCTGACTGATGTCCAGCTGTTGGGCGGCCTGATTCATGCTTCCGCGCAGTGTGATCACGTAAAAGTAGTATAATTTGTTATAATTTATCATAACCTTCTCACCCCTCTTATAACCTCAAGTTATCTACTACTTTTATCATATCCTACCAATT
Organism: Bulleidia sp.; assembly: GCA_963587975.1. Lineage (GTDB taxonomy): Bacteria > Bacillota > Clostridia > Lachnospirales > Lachnospiraceae > Eubacterium_I. Next base: position 4,191 of record CAVAFS010000312.1, read on the forward strand.
TTATTTGTCAAGAGGTGGTGGAATGTATTAATAGAATTTTTATATGCTATTCCAACTATTTTGCAAGTTTGTTGTTTGCTTTTGTCTGGAATTTCTCGTTCTGTACGATGAAACGCTCATGTGTTCCTTCACCGATCAGACCAACTTCGTCGTAAGCCGCTACTTTGAATACAAGACGACGTCCGTCTACTTCTGTCAATTCTGTCTCGCAGCGAACAGTCATTCCAATTGGAGTTGCTGCTACATGGCTAATGTTTACCTGTGTACCAACGCTGCCACAGCCTTCTTCCAGATATGGAGCAACACTCTCGCTGGCTGTTTTTTCCATTAATGCAAGCATACATGGTGTTCCAAACACTTCCAGTACGCCGCTTCCTACTGCTGTTGCTGTATTCTCATATACAACTTCTACGCTCTGTTCCCCTTTGATTCCTGCTTCTAACATTTTATGTCCTCCTTATCAAGCATCTGATGTTTATTTTCCTGTTGTCTTCAGATGTAGTTTACTGTTTTTAGGTGTCTTTGGTAAGTATATCATAACTTTTTGCATGCGACCAGTACTTTCTATAAGCTGCTTGAACTTATCGCTCGTTTTTATCGCTTGTTTAATAATAAAAACAGACACCCCGTTTCTTTCGAATCCAGAATGTCTGTTTCACCTTTTCTCTTATTAACAATTACAATGCCTTATGCCTCTAACAGTTTCTCCACGCTTGCAAGTTTTGCACAAACGATAAATACCTCGCAGGCCTCTTTCAGTTCTTCCATTGGCGGAAGTGTCGGAGCAATACGGATCACGGAATCCTTCGGATCTTTTTTGTACGGATACGGTGCGCCTGCGCCTGTCAGAACAACACCTGCCTCTTTTGCTTTTGCAACAATATTCTTTGCACAACCTTCATTTGCCATAAATGTGATGAAGTATCCACCGTTTGGACGAATCCATGTACCAGCGCCAAGACCTGTCAGTTCCTCATCAAAACGATTCAGGATCATCTCAAATTTCGGACGGATGATTGCTGCATGTTTTGCCATATGTGCTTTTACACCATCAATGTCTTTTAAGAATTTTACATGACGCAGCTGGTTGATCTTGTCAAATCCGATAGTCTGAATGGTCAGACGTTTCAGGATGTCTGCTTTGTTCTCAAGACTTGTGATCAGACCGGATACACCTGCACCTGAGAATGTGATCTTGGATGTGGAGCAGAACTCGATCGGAAGGTTCGGGTTTCCAGCTTTCTCGCACTCACCGAGGATCTCAAGGATCTGATCTGCTTTGTCCTCATACAGATCATGTACACAGTAAGCGTTATCCCAGTAAATACGGAAGTCTTCTGCTGCCGGTTTTAAACGCGCCAGTCTGCGGACTGTCTCATCGGAGTAGGATGTTCCCATCGGATTGGAGTATTTCGGTACACACCAGATACCTTTGATGCTGTCATCTTCGCTGACTAATTTTTCTACCATATCCATGTCCGGACCGTCTTCGTAAAGCGGTACGTTGATCATCTCGATGCCAAAGCACTCTGTGATGGCAAAATGACGGTCATATCCCGGAACCGGACAGAGCCATTTTACTTTGTCGAGTTTGCACCATGGTGTGCTTCCGTTTACACCAAACAGCATGGAACGTGCAATGCAGTCATACATGATGTTCAGACTTGCATTTCCGTAAACAATGACATTGTCGTATGCTTCCGGGCCAAGTCCAACTAAGCTTGCGATGAATTCCTGTCCCTCTGTGATACCATCGATCACACCATAGTTACGGATATCTGTACCGGCTCTGCTGACTAACGGAGTCTGGCTTGTCAGAACGTCCATCATCGGCATGGACAGCTCAAGCTGCTCTTTGGATGGTTTTCCTCTGGACATATCCAGTTTTAAGCCTTTTTTGCAGATTTCTTTGTACTGCTGTTCCAGGCTCTCTTTTTCTTTTAATAATTCTTCTCTGCTCATTTCCTGATAAGACTGCATTGATTTTTCCTCCTGCTGTGTATTGTTAAATCACTTTTTTACAACTTATTTCAAACATATATTTATTTCAAAAGGAGAATTGTCGAAAGTTCCCTGACTCAATTTACTCCTGTTTGATCTTTTTAAAATATTCCCGAATAGTCTGCTCATAACCGTTTTCTGTCGGTTCATAGAACTTCATATCTTTGTACGCATCCGGCAGATACTGCTGCTCCACGTAATGGTTTGGATAATCGTGTGCATATTTGTATCCAAGCCCACGTCCAAGTTTTGCAGCCCCTTTGTAATGCGCATCGCACAGATACGTTGGCACCGGTGCGGTTCTCGACTCACGGACAACACTCAATGCTTTGTCCACTGCCATATAAGCTGCATTGCTCTTTGGCGCACTTGCCACATAAGTGACTGCCTGTGCCAGCACGATCCTTGCCTCCGGCATTCCAAGCCGCTCCACAGCCTGGGCTGCGCTGACCGCTACCGTCAGAGCGTTTGGATCTGCATTTCCCACATCTTCTGACGCACAGATCATAATTCTTCGGGCAATGAATGTCACATCTTCCCCGGCGTACAGCATTTTTGCCAGATAATAAACCGCTGCGTCCGGATCAGATCCCCGCATACTTTTGATAAATGCGGAAATGTTATCATAATGGCTGTCGCCATTTTTGTCATACTTGATCACGCGCTTCTGGATACATTCTCCGGCCACATCCAGCGTGATATGGATGAGTCCGTCTGCACTGCGCTCTGTGGTAAGGATTCCCAGTTCGATAGCATTTAATGCGCTGCGGGCATCCCCGTTTGACACATCTGCCAGAAATTCCAGTGCATCTTCATCCGCCACCGCATGATAGGCTCCCATGCCTTTTTCCATGTCCTCTAAGGCTCGGTGTAGTAGCATTTTGATATCTTCTTTGTCCAACGGCTTTAATTCAAAAATAATGGATCGGGAGATCAGCGCTCCGTTTACCTCAAAATACGGATTCTCCGTGGTGGCACCGATCAGTGTCACAGTACCGTCCTCCACAAACGGAAGCAGATAATCCTGCTGACCTTTGTTGAATCGGTGAATCTCATCGATAAACAGAATTGTACGTTTTCCATACATGCCCTGCATCTGTTTTGCTTTCTCAATGACTGCTTCCATGTCTTTTTTACCGGCGGAAGTTGCATTGATCTGCATAAACTCTGCGCTGGTTGTCTTCGCAATGACTTTCGCCAGTGTGGTTTTTCCAGTTCCCGGAGGTCCGTAAAAAATAACCGACTGCAGTTTGTCTGCTTTGATGGCACGGTAAAGCAATTTATCTTTGCCGATGATGTGCTGCTGTCCAACCACTTCTTCTAACGTAGTCGGCCGCAGTCTGGAAGCCAGCGGCGATTCCTTTTCCTTATTTTGTTCTCTCATGTAATCAAATAAATCCATTCCTTGATCTCCATTTCACGTTTCGTCCTGCAAAAATGAATCCTTTTCATGATATAAATTCATTTTCAACTGTTTTCATCCTGTAAAATGCATGGAATTTAAATGTTTTTGCATGATACCGATGTGATATCTTTCATATCCATGCTATACAATACATTAATTTTGTTGGTCTGACAAGTTATTTTTTTGTCAAAGTTGCATTTTCTCCAATTTTTCCATAATATAGAAGATTCTCAACTATGTTTTCTACATTGTGCCGAAAACAGTTCACTTATCACCTACGTGTTTCTTCCTGTTACTCTTCTTCCGCCAGTTCTCTCACCGCCGCAATTGCAGTCTCCACTTCCGCCTCGGTATTATAATGGGAAAAACTAAACCGCACAGCCCCCTGCTCAACGGTTCCAAGCGCCTCATGCATCAGCGGTGCACAGTGTCCACCCGGTCTTGTAGAAATCTCCCATCCCTCAAACAGCTCATCACTGACTTCTGAGGAATCATAATCTCCGATATTAAAAGACACGATTGGGCAACGGTTTTTCTGCGAAAAATCACCATAGATCGTCACTCCCGGAATCTCACGAATCCCTTCATAAAACTGCCACATCAGGTTCTGTTCCTTTTTCCAGATTTCATCCATTCCTGTGCGCATCAGATAATCCAGAGCTGCATTCAGACCGGCAATCCCATGTCCGTTCAGCGTCCCAGCTTCCAGCGCCGTCGGCATCTGCTGCGGATGCTTTTTGCTATACGTCTGCACGCCGCTTCCGCCGCTCTTTAACGGACGAAGCTGCAGACCGGTTCTGACATAGAGCCCGCCGGTTCCCTGCGGGCCAAGCAGACTTTTGTGTCCGGTAAAACACAGAATATCAATATGCATTGCCTGCACATCGATAGGAACTACCCCCGCCGTCTGTGAGGCATCCACCATAAAAAGAATTCCATGTTTTTGCGTCATGTCTCCAATCAATGCAATGTCCACCAGATTTCCCGTAACATTCGATCCATGGGTACAGATGATTGCTTTTGTCTCCGGTCGGATCGCTGCCTCCATATCCTCTAACGAAAATCTACCCTGTGCATCCGCTTTTATAATCGTCAGGTCCACGCCTTTTTCTTCCATTTCGTAGAGTGGACGAAGTACGGAATTGTGTTCTAACTGCGTGGTGATCACATGATCTCCCGGATTTAATAATCCCTTGATGGCCATGTTCAGACTCTCCGTTGCGTTGCCGGTAAACACCATCCGATCCGGATTTTCCGCATGGAAAAATTCTGCCAGTTTTCGTCTTGTATCATAAATCATGCGGGAAGCCTGCAGAGTCGCTTCGTGTGCCCCTCGCCCGGCATTTCCAACTGCACACAACGCCTCTGTAACTGCCTGCACAACTTCTGGTGGTTTCCGCCGTGTCGTTGCCGCATTGTCAAAATATATCATCAAAATATTTCCTTTTCTTATACCATTTGTTATACGTCATATTGCTATCTATTTTATCATACACTGCCCACTTATTCCATTTACATTTTCCATTCCACAGCAAATAAAAAGGAACCCCACATCTGCAGGGTTCCCGTTCATAATCTTATTTACAACACATATGTATTTTTCTGACTTACTTAGCAGACAATGCTTTTTCTTCTAGCCAAGTAATGACTTTTCTTATTTTTTCTCTGCCGGTTTGTCCTTCGGCAGCACAAGATTTAAAAATACTGCCGTTACGGTTGCAATAACAACCGGTGTCTTACCAAAAACAGTTGTCACCCATGCCGGGAACATTCCCAGAGAAGCAGAAGCCTGTGTCACACCAACGCCAAGGGCTACGGACAATCCAACAATGGAAGTATTTCGATAAGTCATCGGCTGACTTGTGATCAGCTTGATACCCGTCATTGCGATAGATGCAAATACAGAAATGGTTGCTCCACCAAGAACACACTGCGGAATCGTTGTCAGCAATGCAGAAAACTTCGGTACCAGACCTGCAACCAACAGAATACCTGCGGACATTCCAAGGACAGAACGGTTGATAACTTTTGTAGTCGTAACGATACCTACGTTCTGGCTGTAGGAAGCTGTCGGCAGACCGCCCAAAAATGCTCCGATGATATTCGTGCATCCATATCCTACAATGGCACCTTTTAACTCTTTATCTGTCGGCTCACGATCCATACCACCGGTTGTGGTCGCAGTAAAATCACCGATTGCCTGAATCGCATTAATAGCAAATAATAAACCAATGGCAATGCAGGAAGACGGATCAAACTGAATGCCAAAATGCATGATCTGCGGCATCTGGAAAACACTTGCCTGTGCAACCGCACTCAGATCTACCATACCGAAACATGCTGCAAGAATATAACCGCAGATAATACCGATCAGAATGGATGCCAGTTTCACAAATCCTTTTGTAAAATGGTTCAAAAATGTAACGATGACCAGCGTAATGATTGCTACCAGCCAGTTTGTCCAGTGTCCGTAATTTGCACTGGATGCACCGCCTGCCATATAGTTGACAGCAGTCGGATACAGGGAAAGTCCGATGGTAAATACAACGGTTCCTGTTACCAGAGGTGGAAATACTTTACGAATCTTATCAATAAAAAATCCAATGATTGCTGCAATGATACCACCAACGATCTGTGCACCAAAAATTGCCGCAATGCCTGTATCTGCCGCAATGGCCTGCATACTTGCCACATAGGCAAAACTGGTTCCCATGATAACCGGTAATCCGGCGCCAAGGCGGAAGCCATTCTTCGGTCCGATCGGAAACAGCTGTAAAAACGTGGAAAGCGCGGAGACTACCAACGCGGACTGAATCAGCATGACACGGTTTGCCCCTTCCAGACCTGCGACACCTGCCACAATAATCGCCGGAGTCACACAGCCAACGATCATCGCCACAACATGCTGCAGCGCCAGCGGAAGTGCTTTGCTCAGCTGTGGAATACCATTTAATTCGAAAATAGACGCATTTGTTCCCTTTTTCTTTTTCATGTACTAAAATCCTCCATCTTTTGCTTTATGCTATCA
>CAVAFS010000313.1:0-33532 GCA_963587975.1 Bulleidia sp.
TAACTGCGTGACTCTAAAATAACACAACTATTTTTATTTTGCAATCAAAAATATACACAAACTGCATCGCCAAATCTTTGGTACTTTTTACCAATTCAACATTACGCACAAAAGCAGCCCGACGATCTTTTGATCGCCGGGCTGCTTTTGTATTCGTATATTTTCGCTTCCGATCTATTACAACCCATAAGTCTTATACTCTTTTCTCATCCTTCTCCTGTCAGCACTGGAAAATACTTTTTCAAAATATTTCCCATCCATTGAATAACCGGTCCCAACGTCAGAACCATGATCACAGTCATAACTCCCAGTTTTCCACCAAATATAAGTCCCAGTATGGTTGCTGTCAGATCCACACACATGCGGATCACCCGGAACGGAACCTTCGGCAAACGCTCGGAAAGAATCATTGGAATCGCATCATAAGGTGCTGTTCCCATATCTACATCCATATAAAGTGCCGCAAAAAGAATAAATACAATGACCGCCGGAATCAGAACCCCGATGCGTACCCGCATACTCTGGAATAAATTTTCTGGAAATACCCGTCCCCAGAACCAGGTAAAAAAATCGGCATAATATCCAATCAGAATCATATTTGCAAGTGTACCAAAACCCAGATTTTTTCCACCAAAGATTACAACGATCACCAGCAATATCACATTCAGTAATGCCTGCCAGTTTCCAAAAGTTATTCCTAATTTCATGGAAATGGCGCGGTTCATCATTGTACAGGGATCTGCTCCCATATCTACCAACAGCAAAAACGAGAGGGAAAATCCCATACCGAGCACGGCCAGCATTACTGTTACCAACCGTATGCCAAAATGTTTCTTTTGAAAAAATCCCTGCCAAATTTCTTTCATTTTATGTCTTAGTCCCCATTTTTCTCATTTATTTTTACAGAAACCACAGTTCTTCTTTTGTCGTCGAAATCGCCGTCGCTCCTGCATCCAGTGCAGCAATAATGTCCTCTTTATCGGAAATCAAACCGCCTGCGATCACCGGTACAGACAGTTTTTCTGTCATCTGATGAATCACTTTCGGCATTACTCCCGGCATCAGTTCCACGCAGTCCGGCCGGATCGCATTTGTGCATTTTTCCACATTTTCATAAGCTGCGGAATCGATGACAAAAAAGCGGTGCACTGTATATAAGCCCAGTTCTTTTGCCCTGCGAATCTGTGGCTGCTTTGTGGAAATGATTCCATCTGCTTTCGTTTCCTTTTGAATATAATCCACACTGATCTCCCGGCTGGAAAGTCCGTTTACCAGATCCATATGTACGAAGGCCATTTTTCCTGCGGATTTCACCTGATCAACGATTTCTGAAATGGTGCAGACATCGCCAAACAAAATAAAGACGATACCACTCTCAGACTGACAGCAGTGCGTCAGTCCTTCCATATCTCTTGCCGCCGCAATGACCGGGCAGTCTTCTAATTGTTCTCGAAACGAATTCTGAAGCATACACTACCTCTGCTTTCTGCGTTCTTTGCAATACCATTCTTTTTCCATAATTCATGGATAAAAGAATGCCACTGCCATTGCAAATCATCATTTTTTCACGCATTACTGTCTTTTTTCTACGATAAACAGATAACTTCCGTTTTTCTCCTGCACACAGAATTCCTGTGCAAGCCGGAACTGCGGATGCAGACGAAGCTGTTTTTTCACCAGTCCCATCTCCCGTGAGAAGAAGATCATGCGCCCATCATCCTCCAGGACTTCATCTGATTTTTCAAAAAATCTGCGATACAATACATCCAGTTCCGGTTTTGTCAGATTTCCTGCCGGAAGATCGGTGACAATCTCATCGAACTTATAATCATGTACAAAATCAAAATAATCACGGTTGATAAAATTGGTCTGCATTCCTGCAATTTTGCTGTTTACCCTTGCCTTTTCAATGGCTTCTCCGAACGTATCGATACCGTAAGCATTTCGTGCCGGAACCAGGAATCTGCGTTCCATCAGCAATGTTCCGACACCGCAGAACGGATCTAAAATCTGTGCATGTTCTTTCAGATATGGTTTTGCCAGCGCCATCAGACCCGCTGCCATAGTCGGTTTCATGCTTGCTGCCACATAATATCTGCGATAGTCAAAGCGGTGATCTGGCAGTGTATACAATTTCAGCAACGGCACATATCCGCCTTCCCGATTCTGGAGCAGACGGATCTCCACCTCATAATGGGAAGTAGAATTGATCAGCTGACGTGCAAAAGTGCCTTCAATTGCTGCTGCCACACGCTTTGAAAATGCACTTCGTTCTTCCAGAGACATAGCACCGGACACGCCAATACGGAAATAAAACGGGTTCTCCCCCTTATGTGTCTCTGTCAGGATCTGCATCAGATCAGACTCCGCCAGCTGCACAGCCAGTGTTTCCGGATCTGCGGAAAGTACATTTTTCTCTGTCTGTGTATGGATAACAAATAGCAGTTCCTGAACTGTTCGTATTTTCATGACAGTTTCAAAATCTGATACAATGGTCCGCACACCGGACTTCAACACTTTTTTCTTTCCAATCACTTCTTCTGCCAATGCATCACGAAACGCCGGCAATGTCAGGAGCAGCACTTCACTGGAACGGTTCCATCCGTTAAAAGTATGTTTTTTCACGCCTTTCTTCTGCAGAATCAGTTCCTGCAGTGCATGAATTTCTGCCTGAATGTGCTTCTTCTCCTCTTCCGGAGCATCATAAGCGACCAGTTCCTGAAGGTGCTCCTCCAGCTGTGGCAGATACTCATTGCAGTCGATCATGGATAATGCCTGTACATAGGCTTCTTTAACAAATAATTTTTCCTCTTCCTCGTAGGCATCCATCAGCACATCTAAGGCATCCTGACAATGCAGTTCTCCGAGAATGGATGCTGCATTTTTCCGTACTTTCGGATCCTCGTCCACCAGGCATTTCATGATCTCATCCAGACGGTTTCCTGTCATGGTGAGAAACACCTTTTTCTTTGCATCATCCTTCAGTTCTTTTTTCAGGGCGATCAGACTTGCTCTGCGGTCTGTGCCTTTTTTTATTTTTTCATAAAGATCTCTCATCCGTTTTCATCTCCCGTCTCATAAACTTGCAGATAAGTATCTACATCTTTTTTAAACTGTGTCCAGGCCTCCTCATGCTCCACATAATAGAGGGGACACAGTTTTCCGGTCACATCATAATGGCGGATCACATCCTCCGATGTCAGGCCAAATTTGGCACACAGCCATGCCGTCAGTTTTATCACCGAATCGTAGGTTGCCTGTTCAAAGGAACCGTCCTCATTCTGGTAGCAGCATTCAATAGAAATCGTGTCACTGTTGCGGTCATTGGAAGCATAGGCAATCTCTGCAGTCGGAATACACTGCACGATCTCACCCTCCAGTCCTACCACAAAATGAGAACTTGCCTTTGTCGTATGCGTATCCTTCAGATTTTCAAAATAATTGCGGTTTGCGATGGCAGTTGCTCCGGGATTCGCCGTATAGTGAATGACAATGCCATTGACTTTTTCCAGTGCTGTCCCCGGCCTGGAATACGGATTCACTGTCAGAAGCTCCACATCCAGTTCCGGCTTATTTTTGTCTATTTGTGACAGTGTCACGGGACTGTCCGAACTTGCGGCGGCAGTTTTTTTCTGATGCCGTGCCACACCTAAAATCACCAGAAGCACCAGGGCCAGAAGACCAAGTGCCATCCAGAGTCTGGACATATCGTATCGTTTCCGCTTATTTTTTCGTTTTTTTCTCTTTGTTGTACTTTTCTGCGTCTTCTTCTGTGCTGCCATATTTTCTGACTTCCTTTTATGCCATACAAATTACCAAAAAGTGTGCGATCACATGTCAGATGATCAAATAAAAATCTGCCAATTCCAATACGCTCTTTTTTCATGCTGTCATTTTCAAAAATATTATCTATTTTATCAATTCTTTACAAAATAATTGCGTGCAAGTTCCAGTGTCTGTGCCAGCTGTTCTTCCGTGTGTGCCGCAGAGATAAACATTGCCTCAAACTGTGCCGGAGCCAGATAAATGCCGTGGTTCTGCATATAATTACAATAATCTGCGTACGCCTTTGTGTCAGAAGTTTTCGCTGTCTCATAATCATACACTTCCTGTGTCGTGCAGAACAGACTTCCAAGGGAACAGATATGATTTACATGATATCCTTTTCCACTCTCATCCACGATCTTCTGCAGCTCTGCGAAAAAGCGGTCTGATTTTTCATTTAACTGTGTATAAACTTCCGGGTGCTCTTTTAAGTAGGAAAGCTGTGCGATTCCGGCTGCCATCGCCACCGGGTTGCCGCTTAAGGTTCCTGCCTGATAAACAGCGCCCACCGGCGAAACCATTTCCATGATTTCTCTGCGTCCGCCGTATGCGCCAACCGGCATGCCTGCGCCGATGATTTTTCCAAAGGTCGTCAGATCCGGTGTCACACCAAAATAGCCCTGCGCACCATCTCCCTGCATACGAAATCCTGTAATGACCTCATCAAAGATCAGCAGAGAACCATATTTATCACAGATATCACGCAGTCCCTGTAAAAATCCAGGTTTTGGCGGAACGGTACCCATGTTTGCGCCGACCGGCTCCACGATAATGGCCGCGATCTGCTCACCATAGGTATCAAAGCACTCCTGTACACTCTCCAGAGAGTTATAGTCCGCAGTTACAGTATCTGCGGTGCAGCCTGCCGGAACGCCCAGAGAACCCGGAACACCTGCTGTCATGACGCCGGAACCAGCCTTTACAAGCAGTGCATCGGAATGTCCGTGATAACAGCCGTTGAATTTGATGATTTTATCTCTACGGGTAAAACCACGGGCCACACGGATAGCACTCATAACAGCCTCTGTACCGGAGTTTACCATACGGACCATATCAATGGACGGCACCATGCTGCATACGAGTTTTGCCATATCCACTTCGATGGATGTCGCTGCACCGTAGCTTAAACCACGTTTTGCGTATTCCAGAACTGCATCCAGCACCAGCGGATGATTGTGTCCCAGGATCATCGGCCCCCAGGAACCGATAAAATCAATGTATTCGTTGTCATCTTCATCCCACATCAGCGCTTTGTCTGCTTTTTTGATAAAACGCGGGGTAGAACCGATGGAACCAAAGGCACGGACCGGCGAATTGACACCACCCGGAATATATTGAACAGCTTCTTTAAAAAGAACCTCTGATTTTTTGATCTCCATTATCCGATTCTCCCTTCATCCATGCATTTTGCAAGCTCTTCTGCAAAATATGTAATATAAATATCTGTGCCTGCGCGGTAAGCAGATACTGCCATCTCACACATGATGGATTTCTCGTCAATATATCCTGCCGCTGCGGTGGTTTTTACCATAGAATACTCTCCACTGACACTGTAAGCTGCTACCGGGATATCGGTCATATCCTTTACTTCACGGATCAGATCGCCGTAAGCCATGGCAGGTTTTACCATAACAATGTCAGCACCCTCGATCACGTCCTGATCTACTTCTTTTAATGCTTCTCTGCGGTTATGGAAATCCATCTGATACGTTTTGCGGTCACCAAAAGCCGGTGCAGAATCTGCCGCATCACGGAACGGACCGTAAAATGCAGACGCAAATTTTGCGGAATAAGCCATGATCGGTGTGTTGATATATCCATTTGTATCTAAAATCTGACGGATCGCACCGACTCTGCCGTCCATCATATCAGAAGGTGCTACCATGTCTGCACCTGCCTGTACCTGAGACAGCGCTGTCTTCTGTAGCAATTCCAACGTCTTGTCATTATCTACATCATGTCCACAGAGTACCCCGCAGTGACCATGAGAAGTATACTCACACATGCACACGTCACCGATCATATACAGATCCGGAAACAATTCTTTTGCCTTGCGGAATCCCTGCTGCACAATACCATCCTGCGCATACGCTCCACTTCCCAGTTCATCCTTGTGATTTGGGATACCAAAAAGCATGACACCGCCGATTCCTGCTTTTGTCAGCTCTTCTAATTTTTCTCCCATGCGGTCCACACTGTAGCGGTACTGTCCCATCATGGACGGAATTTCTTCTTTGATATTGGTTCCTTCTACGATAAACATCGGGTAGATCAGAGAAGATTTATCCATTCTGGTCTCCCGGACCATTTTTCTTAAATTTGGACTTGTCCGCAGTCTGCGGGGACGATTGATCATTTCCATTTTAACTTCCTCCTGTCAAACCAATCTGTATGTTATATAGAGTTGTCTGTTCTCTATATTTTTGAACATAACTGTATATTTAAAAACATATTTACTGCTGTTTTTCAATTGCCGAAACAATGGCTTCCACCGTCGCTTCCTTTGCCACAATCACATCAGAAAAACCGGCCGTTTCTGCCGCTGCCTTTGTCTGAACTCCGATACAGACAGCCTGCAAATGGCTGTAATCTGCTCCGGCTGTCATTTTTGTAAATCCACGCACAGTAGATGCACTGGTAAATACTACCGTTGCTTCTTCTTTTGTCAGATCCGGCAGTTCCAGCACCGGCGTTTCCTTTTCTATGGTATCATAAATCGGCAAATCTGCAATCGTAACTTTTTTCTGTTTTGTAATTTCTTCCACAAGTTCCTGACTTCCGACCCTTGCCCGCGGAATCAGAATCCGGTCTCCGTCCTGACAATCCGCTCCGATGCAGCGTCCTAAATGTGTCGCATCGTAAATCTCCGGCATCAGATCTGCAATCAAACCGTATTTTTGAAGCTGCGCAGCCGTTCCGGCTCCGATCACTGCTATTTTTCCATTGGAAAAACGGCGAATATCCAGATGTTTTTCCCTCAACAACTCAAAAAAGCAGTCCACACCGGAAGGTGAGGTAAATGCCAGATACTGATAGCTATCCAATTCATCCAACGCTGCTCCCTGCTCCGGTAAAGCCGCTGCGGTACACGGCGCAATCGCAATCGTCGGCAGTTCCAGCACTTCCGCACCAAGACTTCTCAGTCTGGCTGCAATTGGTGCCATACGCTCTTTCGGACGGGTCACAATGATTTTTCTGCCAAATAACGGCAGTTTTTCATACCATGCAAATTTTTCTGACAGGGCACACACTTCTCCGATCACAATGATGGCCGGTGTCATCAGTGGATGTGCCTTCACCTCTTCCGACAATTTTTCCAGTGTACTTACGATTCTTGCCTGTCTGGATGTGGTTCCCCGGCTCAGCAGTGCGGCTGGTGTCTCCTTCGCTTTTCCCGCTCTCATCAGGCCACCGCAGATATCTTCCAGAGCGGAAACGCCCATGAGGAAGACCAGTGTTCCCTCTAACTTTGCCAGTGTAGCAAAATCCAGTTCCAGCGGTTCGTCTTTTTTCTTATGTCCTGTGATAATATGCACGCTGGATGCAAAATCACGATGGGTGATCGGAATGCCATTATAAGCTGCCACTGCAATAGCTGAAGTAACGCCCGGCACTACTTCAAAAGGAATCCCATGCTCTGCCAGCAGTGTCAGTTCCTCACCGCCCCTTCCAAAAAGGAACGGATCCCCGCCTTTTAAACGGACGACACGTTTTCCTTCCTGTGCTTTTTGCAGCAGCAGACGGTTCATTTCCTCCTGCGGCATAGTATGATTGCCGGAGCGTTTTCCTGCATCAATTTTTTCTGCTGATTCCGGCATCATCAATAAGATGCTGTCTCCCACCAGACGGTCATATACCACAACTTCTGCCTGTTCCAGTACTCTTTTTGCTTTTACCGTCAGAAGTTCCGCATCCGACGGACCAGCTCCAACCAGCCAGACTTTCCCCTGATTCATCTATCTTTCCTCCTGTTTTTCGACATCTCTATTTCAAAATCTACCTGTTTCCGCTTCTCACAAAAAAGATTTCTCTGATCAGCTTGCAGTTATCTGCTTTAATCTGCGGGCCAGCGCGATTCCAAGTTCCTCTGCCTCAGAGATTGGCGCTTTCTGTATCTCTTTTACCGTTTTTCCAGTGCATTCCTCGTAATACAATCCCCGCAGTATCACCGTGTCGCCTTCCACCTTAGCATAAGCTGCGATAGGGGAAGAACATCCTCCATCCAGTTCCCGGATAAAGGCACGTTCACACACAGATGTGACACGGCTCTCCTCCGAACAGAAGCCCCGTAAAAATGTATAATCCACACCGGAACGTCCCTGCAGCGCAAGTACGCCCTGACCTGCCGCCGGTATCATCTCATCTATGGCAAAATACCGGCTGATTCTCTGCTCCAGTCCCAGTCGTTTCAGACCTGCCGCTGCCAGAATCGTAGCCGCATAATCACCGGAATCTACCTTTGCCAGACGGGTGTATACATTGCCGCGGATCGGCGCAAAAGTTGCTTCCGGATACATTTCCTGAAACTGCAGCATCCTGCGCTGGCTCGAACAGCCTACCGGCTTTGAAAAATCAAGTTCCGTCACGCCTTCCGGTAATACAAGTACATCCCTTGGATCTTCCCTTTTGGAAAATCCGATCAGCGGAAGTTCATCCGGGACTTCTGCCGGCATATCTTTCAGACTGTGTACCGACAGATCACTGCGTCCGTCCATCAGTGCCGCATCCAGTTCCTTCACAAACAGCCCTTTGCCGCCAATTTTGTCCAGATTCCGGTCAAGAATCTTATCCCCGGTTGTCTTCATGGTGACAAGCTCCGGCTCATATTCCGGACTGTTTTCTTTTATATAATCTATGACCATCTCACTTTGCACGACTGCGAGACGGCTCTCTCTGCTTCCGATTCGAATCTGTTTCACTGCCATCCCTCCATATATTTATTCCAGATTGTAATTCTCCGTTTCAAGGACCTCACGGATCTGTGCGCTGACGCTCCGGACCTTTTTATGATCACCCGTGTTCGACGTAATCCCGACCACCAATTCTTCTGTCTCTGCCAGTGCCGGGAAACGGAAATCACACAGGGACTGATCCGAAGCCACATTGACCCACACATGATGCTTTTTGCATGCCTCCCAGATCATCCGGTCTGTCTTTTGGCTGTCCGTTGCTGTCAGTACAAGGTCATAATCTGTTACCAGTTCCGGATCACATTTTTTCTGTTCCAACTGCAACTGTTCTTCCCCATACTGCTGCTGCAGTTTCTGAAATTCTTCCCGCATCTGCGGTGCCACCACTGTAATCACTGCGCCAAACCGCAGCAATGCCGACACTCTGCGCAGCGCAATGCTGCCCGCACCAGCCACAAGCACCTGTTTTCCTGTAATATCAATAAAAAACGGAAAATATCTGTTTTCCATTCTGTCTTACTCCTTTTCCCACACCTGCTCCAGTGCATCCAGGCATTCACGCATCACATCGGTATCCGCATGATCCCGTACCCCGAAAAGCATCTTCTGAAATACCTTGGCAGCTGTCTGCTCCACCGCATCTGCCAGCTGATGACAGGCTTCCGGAGACAGATTCATCTCATGGAACGTCTTTCCCATACGCCAGCTCACATCCTGCGCTGCCAGTGTGCCAAGCTCCCGGATTTCCGGAATCATATCTTTGCACTCATACCAGGAAGTAAATTCTGCCACTTCCTCTTCCACCAGTGCCTCAGCCACTGCGATTTGTGCTTTCTGTTCCTCCGACACGCCGGAACCAGTCTGAAAATCATCAATGTTAAATACTTCTGCCTGCTCCAGTTCTCCGATTTCAGGATCAATATCCCTGGGTACCGCCAGATCAATAAAAGTAAGTTTATGGTTGAGGTTCATTCCCTGTATTCCATCTTTTTCCAGTGTGAGATTTGGACTTGCTGTGGCAGATACCACATAACGGCACTCCGGGATTTTAATATATCGTTCCCCATAATGAATGCGCTCGCACCCCTCCGGGATCTGCACCTCTCCACTGTGATACTGACGCACCGTCACGGTCACATTGGCACCGCGCTCCTGAAAAGCCCGGGCCGTCAGTCTGCCCATCTCACCATTTCCGATGACGAGACATTCCTGTCCTTCAAAACAATGTCCCTGCTCTTCTAACTGGCACAATGCCGCTGCAATTGCTGATGTATTTCCCTTCGGGATTGCCACCTGGGTCTTGACTTTTTTCCCGATGGTGACTGCCATACGAAACAGTGTCTTCAGCACGGTATCCGCCACATCACAGATTCTTGCATACTCCAGTGCTTCCCGGACCTGTGTCAGAATCTGATCCTCTCCGATGATCCTTGATTTGAGACCGCCGGTCAGCAAAAAGAGATGACGGACTACCTCTTCCCCGCTTCTGCCACAAAACAGTGTTTTCAAATGTGCCTGCTCTTCTTCCGGTATCTCTCTGATGTGGCAGAGCATACCATACAGATCCAGCTCTTCTTCTGTTTTCAGGGATACATATAATTCTGTCCGGTTACAGGTGGACAGCAACACGCAGCCATCCACGCCCTGCTGCCGGATGACTGCCTCCATTAATTCTTTTTGCTTTACTTTTGTCAGTGAAAACAGCTCACGCTCCGCAACCGTCGCTCTGCTGTGATCAATTCCTATCATCTGTATCTTTATCATAATTTCTTTGCACCTCTGCTACTGTCAAGATCATATAATAAGGCATTACAGATTGCTGCCGCCACGTTGCTGCCGCCTTTTCTGCCCCTTGCCACAATGTATGGCACACCGCTCTCCATGATGAGTTCCTTGGCCTGTACTACATTTACAAATCCCACTGGGACACCAATAATCAGTGCCGGTGCAAGTTTTCCTCCTGTGATCAGTTCATGCAGACGGATCAGCGCGGTAGGTGCATTTCCCACTGCAAAGATCAGCGGTCCCGGAAGAGATGCCGCCTTGTCAATGCTTGCTGCCGATCTCGTACAGCCCTGTGCTTTTGCTGCCGTAACTACATCCTCATCTGTGATAAAGTTATACGCCTGACCCCCCAGATTTTCCAGGGCACGTTTGTTGATGCCGGACCAGGCCATTTTCGTGTCCGTAATAATACTTGCCCCCTGCTGCAGTGCTTCCTTTGCCCGTTCCAGTGCATCTTCGGAAAAAGTCAGGGTCTGTGCATAATCAAAATCTGCGCTTGTATGGATCACACGTTTGATGATATGCGCTTTATCCTCCGGCAATTTTATTCCCATTTCTTCCAGTTCCTGCCCGATAATCTCCATACTTCTCTTTTCTATATCCATTGGTTTTACATGTTCAAACTCCATCTTTCGTCTCCTCATATACTACCATGTTATTTCATATTTCTTTCATTCAGTAATCCACTGCCTCGGCTCGCATCCGGATCATTCATTACACTCCAGCTTCCAGGATTCGGTAAATAGCCTCCATGTCCAGATGCTGCCGCAAAATACCTGCCATCTTGTCATACTGTATTTCCTTATAAGCCGCATAATCCACCTGAGCCAGTCCTTCCGGATCTATGCCTTTGCGTTCTGCCAGAGCACGCACCACCGCATTTACCACATCCATGCTGTCAAAAATACCGTGCACATATGTTCCGTACACATTTTCACCCATGGCACCTTCCGCTTTTGTCTCTGACTGCGCCACATTCGTATCATGGATACTGGTCAGCGGCTCTGTTCCTGCCAGGCCGGTACTCTGTCCCATATGAATCTCATATCCGTTAAACGCCACACCGGAAAGCCCCTGCAAAATGCCAGTTACCGTTCCAAATGTACCATCCACCCGGGTTCTCGTCTTTTCCTCTGTAAATACGGTCCGCATCGGAAGCAGTCCCATACCGCGCATGCTGCCGCCCTCTTCCACACCGTAAGGATCTTCCAGGGACTCTCCCAGCATCTGATAGCCGCCACAGATGCCAAACACCGGACATCCTGCCGCATGTGCTTTCAACACAGCTGCCTCCACACCGGACTGGCGCATCCATGCCAGATCGTGCATCGTATTTTTGGTTCCCGGAAGCAGGATCAGATCCGGATGTCCAAGCTCTGCCGCTCTGGACACATAGCGCACGGACACTCCCGGAATACTCTCAAATATATTAAAATCCGTAAAATTAGAAATACGTGGCAGACGGATCGCTGCAATGTCAATCTGGCCGACTTCCTTATGACCACTCATCCGCTCACTTAAACTGTCCTCATCCTCCACATCAATATCCATATACGGTGCCACACCTACCACCGGACGGTCACAGATGTTTTCCAGCATCTCAATGCCCGGATCCAGAATGGTCTTATCCCCACGAAATTTATTGATGATCAGTCCTTTTACGATATTTTTTTCCTCTTCTTCCAGCAGCATTATCGTCCCAGCCAGCTGCGCAAACACGCCGCCGCGGTCAATATCTCCCACTAACAGCACCGGTGCTTTTGCCATTTTTGCCATTCCCATATTAACGATGTCATCATTTTTCAGATTGATCTCCGCCGGAGATCCTGCCCCCTCGATCACAATGATATCCGCCTGCTCTTCCAGTGCATGATAAGCCTTCATAATATCCGGGATCAGCTGCTTTTTGTATTTAAAATAATCTCTGGCACTCATAGTGGAAAGTACTTCCCCATTGACAATCACCTGAGAGCCGGTATCATTCGTTGGTTTTAATAAAATCGGATTCATCAGAACGGAAGGCTCGATTCCTGCCGCCTCCGCCTGCATGACCTGGGCCCGCCCCATCTCAAGCCCCTCTCTTGTAATAAATGAATTCAGGGCCATATTCTGTGATTTAAAAGGTGCCACCCGGTAGCCGTCCTGCTTGAAAATCCGGCAAAGACCTGCCGCCAGCAGGCTTTTTCCCGCATTGGACATGGTTCCCTGTATCATAATTGCTTTTGCCATCTATATCCCCCTTTTCTCTGCTGTAATTTTCCTCAAAGCTTTTAAAAATGCCTGATTGTCCGCTTCTCCCCGCACGGCAATCCGGAAAAAACCATCTCTTAATCCATCATAATTTCCACAATTTCGAATCATAAAACCAGCCTTCCGCATGGCTGCTTCAAATTCCGGATCTGCATGAAAAAAGATATAATTTGCCGCAGAGCCATATACTTTCAGTCCTGCATCCCGCAATCCAGCAAGCAGCACTGCTTTCTGCTCTTCCATCAGCTTCCTGCTTTTTTCCACAAATTCCATTTCTTTCGTGGCCGCGATGCCCGCCGCCTGCGCCGGAACCGATACATTCCAGGGCTGTGACACCTGCTCCATTTTTCGGATCAGCTCAACATCACTGCATATTCCATATCCCAGGCGCAGCCCTGCCATGCCATACATTTTCGTAAAGGCTTTCAGTACAAAAATCTTTGCATTCTGTCCCTGTTTTGGCACCAGCGTGTGCTGCTGACCATCTTCCAGAAAATCATGAAAACATTCATCCATCAAAAGATAAGTACCATTTTGGGCACACCGTTCCGCAATCTGTTCTGACAGTTTCTGATTGATCAGCTGTCCCGTCGGATTGTTTGGGTTACACAAAACCACCACATCAGTATCATCCTGAATCTGCTCCAAAAATGTATCCTGCAGGCAAAAATTTTCTCCTTCCCGCAGCAGCACTTCCCTCAGATGACAGTCCACGCTCTCCAGTGCCTGCCGGTATTCATAAAAAGACGGCACCGGAAGCAGCGCTTCCTTCGGCTTTAATGCCAACACAAAGGAAAAAATCACATCCGCCGCACCATTTCCACAGAAAATCCATTCCGTCGGAACACCTTCCTTTTTCGCAATGGCTTCCTTCAGTGCTTCGCACTCAGGATCCGGATACCAGACCGATGCGTCAATGGCATCTTTTGCCGCCTGTCTGACGCCCTCCGGCATTCCCAGAAAATTTATATTCGCAGAATAATCCACCAGCCCCTGATTTCGGTAGATATCTCCACCATGCTTATGCATTGGCCTCACCTCGTTTCTTACGTTTTTCCATCAACAGATAACCAGCAAAAGAAGCTTTATTCCGTTAAATACGATCATTCCTAGGGCACTTGCCGCATAAAGCAGCCGGTTTGCCCGGGCAATATCCGCGATTTCCACCGGTCGGATTGGATCTCCGATGGTAGGTTTTTCATGTTTTTTTCCAAAATACCAGGCATCTCCTGCCAGCTGCACCTGCAGGGCACCTGCCATCACCGCTTCCGTCTGCGCGGAATTTGGACTTGCATGACACAGCCGGTCTCTCTGAAAAATCTTCCAGGCATTTTTTCCATCTAATTTCACCAGCGGTGTTGCCAGAATCATCAGGATTCCGGAAATCCTTGACGGGATGAAATTCATCACATCATCAAATTTCGCAGCTGCACGGCCGAAATATAAAAATTTGTCATTTTTATAGCCCACCATGGAATCCATGGTATTGACTGCTTTGTAAAAGTAACCAAGCACCGGTCCGCCGATCACCATATAAAACATCGGTGCTAAAATACCGTCAGACGTATTCTCCGCCACAGTCTCCACGGCAGCTTTTACCACTCCGGTCTCTGTCAGATCTTTCGTATCCCGGCCCACGATCATGGACACCGCATACCGTCCGGCATCCAGGCCTTCCGTCTCCAGTGCTTTTGCCACTTTCATGCTCTCTGTCTTCAAAGATTTCGTCGCCAGAATCGTATAGCACATATACGTCTCCAGCGCAAATCCAAGCCAGAACCAGATTCGGTAACACACAAGCAGCAAAACAAGCGGAATTGCCGTGGAAATCCCGGTCACAAGAATCACCAGCAGCACACCTGCCGCCAGATCCTGTTTTTCACTTTTTCCTCTGCGCAGTCTCTTTTCAAAAAAAGAAATCATATTTCCGATAAAACAAATGGGATGCCACATCCCGTGAGGATCTCCGATAATGAGATCCAGCACATATCCGGCCACAAGGGCTCCAATCGTTGCATACATGTACATCATTATTTTATGCGGGTTCCGATTCCACAGGTCACGCGGTACACCGCTTCTGCCTGTTTTGCCAGTTCACAGGTCAGACGACCGGTGCGCTCCCGCCATGCCCGCTCAAAAGCATCCATGGGTACAACTCCACAACCAAGCTCATTGCACACAATGATCTGATCCGGATCCTGTTCTAACTTTTCCCGCAGCTCCTCTTCTATATTTCGTTCCGCCCTCATGCATTCCTTTACCCATACATGAAACTGCGGAAATAACATGCCTTCTTTTCCAGCCTGTCTCTGCTGTTCCAGAAGCGTCTCCGCAAATGCGGTTTTTCCCTGATAAGCCCCTCCGGTGACAAGTATCATTTTTCAAATACCTCCTTCGCATCTCAGTCAAAACCAAATTTTCCACTTCTATATATTTTTATCAATCGTGGCTGGTAACAAATGTACAGATTTCTACTGTAAAATCACCACATAGGCCATGACAAGCTCACAGATCTGCAGGAAAAATCCCTGAATATCTCCCGTGATGCCGCCAAATTTCTTCATGGCCATCCGTCTGCAGCAAAGGCAGACGATCACTGCCGCCGCTGCCGCCGTCGCTCCGCGCACCGGATCCAGCCAGATCATGGCTGCCATACAGATTGCAGCTTCCACGATCAAAACAATCCGGCACCGTTTCCGGTCAGCCGCCTGTGCAAAGGTAGCTGCAAGCCCGCTGTTTTTCGCACAATGGAACGTACAGATTCCAAAACCGCTCAATGCGCGGCTCAGGAAGAATCCAAGTGCCAGCACGCCGATGTCTTCCGGCCCGGCTTCTGTCCAAATGCCAAAAAGTGCCAAAAAATATCCACAGCACACAATAATAGCAAAGGCTCCTGCATGGGAATCCTTCAGTATTTCAAGCCGGCGTTCCATAGGCTGCCAGGAACTTAAGGCATCCGAAGTATCCAACAGTCCATCCAGATGGATCCCGCCTGTAACAAGCACCGGAATCAGCACCGAAACAGCTGCCTTTAAGATGATTCCGATTCCAAGCAGATTACTGACCAGAAACCAGAGCCACATCAGAACTCCGACTGCCGCCCCGATCCATGGAAAAAAGCAGAGCGTATTTTTCATATTTTTTTCATTCCACTCAATTTGTGGCATTGGTATTTTGGAATACATAGAAAATGCCACCACAATACTTTCCAGAATGTTCATACACTCACGCTCCCTGTCTTAATTTGTTCCCCTTTGATACAAATAGGAATGCCACACACCACTTCATATGCGCAGTCCGCCATGGCTGCCGCCTCCTGATTGAGCACACCGAGAATCCTCAAGTATTCCTCCGTCTCCGGATCATAAGTCACTCCATCCGAAAAAATATCATTGCTGACGATCACCAGATGTTTGGCCTGCTTTGCCAAATGCTGCAGTCCTTCTTTTAACACTGCTTCACAGGATCTGCCCCTGCCTTCCGGGGCAAACACTTCATTTGCCACCAGATTTGACATGCATTCCAGCAATGCAGTACACGCTTCCGGCAGACAGACATTCTCCATATGTGTACCCTGCTCAATGGTCTCGAACCCCTTGCCGCTTCTGGCTTTCCTGTGTTTTTTCACCCGGGCACGGCTCTCCTCATCATAAGCCTGCATGGTTGCAATATAACGTTTTTCCTTCGCCGGCAGCTTCATGCAGATGCTTTCCGCAAACTCTGACTTCCCGCTGCCACTGCCTCCGATTACAAATACAATCATTTCTTTATACTTCTTTCTATCCTCACCATTCCGTCAAACACAGTTCTAACTGAGCGGTTGATATTCCTCAATATCCGCCTCTCCAAAGGTACTCATCTTGTGATAAATATCCGATGCAAAATCGAGGATTGGGAATAAGGCCACTGCGCCGCTTCCCTCGCCAAGCCGCATCCCGCAGGTGAGAAACGCATCTTTGTTCAGTGCTTTCAGCAAAATATTTGCTCCCGGTTCCTCTGAAACATGGGAAGCCAGAATGTAATCCGCACACTCCGGCACCAGACGCACCGCCGTCAACGCCGCCACCTGGGAAATAAATCCGTCCATGACCACCGGCATCTGTAATGCGGCTCCCCCAAGAAACAGTCCGCACATTCCGGCAATGTCAAATCCTCCAACTTTCGCCAGTACATCTAATGGATCCTCCGGATCCGGCTGATTGCAGGCAATTGCTTTTTTAATTGCCTGAATTTTACGCTGCAGACCGTCTGTAGAAAGTCCGGCACCCCGGCCGGTTACGGTCTCCACGTCTAATCCCAGATATACGGCCGTCATAGCACTGCTCGTTGTCGTATTGCCAATTCCCATTTCTCCGGTTGCCAGTATCTCATATCCTTCGGCTTTTAATTCTTCTGCCTTGGCAATTCCGACTTCAATGGCTGCAATGGCCTGTTCTCTCATCATCGCCGCTTCTTTTGCCATATTTTTCGTTCCGTAGGCAATCTTTCGTTTTTCTACCCGCGGTGTGTCGACAGACATTCCGATATCCACCGGACAGATTTTTGTATTCGCCCGCTTACACATAATAGCCACACAGGACTTCTCATCCAGAAAGTTTTCTGCCACCGTAGCGGTCACTTCCTGCCCGCACTGGGTCACGCCTTCTTCCACGACACCATTGTCCGCACACATAATGACCAGGGCTTTCCGGTTGATATGTACATCACCGGTGCGCTGAATCCCTGCAATCTGAATGACCGCCTGCTCCAGCCGTCCAAGACTTCCCAGTGGTTTTCCCAGACTGTCCCAGTGGTTTTTTGCCGCTGCCTTGGCAGTCTCGTCCACCGGCTGTATTTTCTCTATGGTCTCTTCCAGTGTCATCTGTCATACCTCCTGCATGCTTCCACAAAATTTGCCGCAAATTTCGGATTGGAATAATAATATAAATGTGGAAATCCTGCCGCAAACACAGTTCCTGCCTGCATACAATCCCAGTCCCGGCTTCGCTTCGGCTTTGCCGCATGAAATGCCGCTCCGTTTTCCGTACTGTCAAAATAGTGAAATTCATGGGCTCTGATCTGTGCTCCGCTTTGGCAGAGCATCTGATCCTCTTTCGCCGTCAGTTCCACATACCCAAACCGGCCAAGTTTTCCGGTATAATACGCATTTCCTTTTAATACGCCTACCATCGGCCTGCTGCATTTCTGCATATCTTCCATCGACTCATGCAGATACATAAATCCACCGCATTCTGCCAGATATGGCATTCCTGCTTCGATTTTTTCACGGATCTCCCTGCACATGCTTTCATTTTCACTCAGCTGCTTTGCATACAGCTCCGGGTAACCGCCTCCGATCAGCAATCCCTGCAGATGCTCCGGAAGTTTCTCATCATGCAGTGGAGAGAAAAACACTGTTTCCGCTCCCAGCATCCGCAGCAAATCCAGATTATCTTCATAATAAAAACAAAAAGCTTCGTCCCTTGCCACGCCAATGCGCAGTGTTTCTGTCTGAACCCGATCTTGATACTCCTCCGGCAAAAACTGTTCCAGCGGTGTCCATGTCATATCGGAAGCCTCTTTGGCCAGTCGTATGATAGCATCCAGATCCAGCGTATCTGCCAGAATCTCCGCCAGTTTTTCGATCCGCTCCTGCAGATCGGCCAGTTCCGCTGGTGTCACAAGCCCCAGATGACGGCTTTCAATGACACAATCTGTCACTTTTGGCACATACCCCAACACCGGAATTCCACACCGTTCCTGAATGACCGGTTCTAACTGCCGGCACATAAATTCCGACGTCTGATTTAAGATCACACCTCTGATATGGGACTCCGGCTGCATCTGCAAAAATCCCTGGATCAGTGCTGCCACCGACAGGCTCATGCCACGCATATTGATCACCAGAATGGCCGGCGTGTCCGTCACATCCGCCAGTTCCCAGGAAGAGGCCGTCAGTGTGACACCAGCCACACCATCATAAAACCCCATAACACCTTCCATCACCGCCAGATCTGCCTGCTGCGCATGTGTCCCAAACAAGGCTCTGGTTAATTCCCTTTCGGAAAAATATGTGTCCAGATTCCTTGACGGCACCCCAAGCACCCTGGTGTGAAACAGCGGATCAATATAATCCGGTCCGCACTTAAAAGAAGCCAGCTTTAAACCTTTATTTTTCAATGCCTGCAGCAGTCCACAGGTGATCAGCGTCTTTCCGCTTCCACTGTTTGGTGCCGCCAGCATAATACGCGGTATCTTCATTTTGCCACTCCCCCTTTCTGCTTTTCTACTCCCCCTGTTTTCTTCCTCCAAAAGAAATCACATAAACGGGATTCTGTCCCATCATCAGATGGTACTGCCCCAGTTTCTTTGATTTTGATATATTCACAGAAGCAATGTCTGCATCCGAAATGCCCCACTCCTGCAAAAGTGCAGTGATCTCCGCCAGTGTCTCTAACGCAATGCAGTTGACCACAATGCGGATCTGCCGATTTTTCTCCCGCAATAGTCCGATGATCTCCCGCATATTTCCACCGGTTCCGCCCAAAAATGCATGGGTCGGTGTCGGAAGTCCCGCAAAAGCCTCCGGTGCCTTTCCATGGATGATCTGCAGATTGGAAACACCAAATTTCTTCTGATTTTCCCGGATCAGTTTCGCCGCTTCTTCTTTCTGCTCAATGGCATAGACCATACCCTGATCTGCCATGCAGGCTGCCTCAATGGAAATCGAGCCCGTTCCGGCTCCCACATCATACACAACGGAATCTTCGCAAAGCTGTAATTTTGACATGGAAATGCTGCGCACTTCCTCCTTTGTCATCGGCACCTTTGCCCGGATAAACGCTTCATCCGGGATTCCATGAGTAATAACGGGTGCAGTATGCTCTTTTTTCTCCAACAGTACCACACTGACACCTGCCTTATCATAATTTTGGAAATCCGCCGGTAGTCCTGTTGTGATCTGTTCCTCCGGATAACTCAGATTTGTTCCAACCGACATGATAAGTTCATCCATTCCGTAGGTTAAAAGCAGCCCTGCCAGTTCCCGGATACTCTTTGCATCCGAGGCCAGGGTAAACACTTTCCTGTGCTTTTTCAATGCAGCAAGGAGATTCATCTGCCGTCCATGCATACTGGTCAGGAGCATGTCATCCCAGGATGTCTGCAGTTTTGCTGCAAAATATACGCCGCTGGAAATGCCACAGATCAGATGCAGCGGATATTCTGCCAGTGCGTCTGTCAGTTTCTTCGCTCCACTGTAAAATCCCACATCTCCGGACAAAGCGATCACAATATGCCGGTATGCACTGTGGGTTCTGATGTATTCCGCAATCTCCGTACTCAGATACATGGGAACCATCTGTTTTTTTACGCTATTCTGAGAAATAGTTTCATTCTGTACCGTATCTCTTCGACTAACTTTCCAGCGGTTCAAACTCTCCTGCACCGCCTCCAGCATCCGCTTTGCGCCAATGATGCAGTCCGCCTGTTCGCAGGCCAGCAGCCCCTCTAACGTCATCGTCTCTGGGGAACCCATTCCGATACCAAGTAGCGTGATTTCCGGCTTTTCTGATTCGGTCGTCTCACTGTCGTTTTTCACCTCCTTCGCTTTTCCCGAATGTTCACAAACAACTTCCTTCGCCGTTTCAGACAGTCCTTCTTCCTGCAGGATCAGCTGCTCTACTTCCTGCAGGGAAAAACCACTTTCCTGCTCTGGCCGCAAGATCACGACGCAGGCTGCTCCCGCTTCCTGTGCAGCCTCCACCTTGTCCGCAAATCCTCCGGCTGCACCGGATTCCTTTGTCAGCAAAAATGCTGCTTTTGTCTCCTCAAGCATTGCCACATTCATTTTTTTTGAAAATGGTCCCTGCATGCAGATCAGCTGTTTTCTTTGCAGATTGAGCCGTTCTGCCGTTGTAAAGGCTTCCATCTGTGGCAACACTCTCGCATACAGACGGCTGCTGTCTGAAATCCGTCCCGCAATCTCCGGCAGTTCTTTTAACCCGGTGGTCAGCAGAATATTTCCCTGCTGTGTCTCCAGCCAGTCCGCAGCCTCCTGACAGGTTGCAAATGGCACGATATGTTCAAATTTTGACAGATCCAAAGTGTCCCGCTGCAGGCGGATATAACGCATTCCCGCTGCCTCGCAGGCCTGTCTGATATTTGCAGTCACTTCTACCGCATGAGGATGCGTCGTGTCAATGACTGCTTTCAATCCATCTGCCATCAATGCACGGATCCGATACTCCATTTCAGCTGCATCCATACGCCCGGTATGCACCTGCACGTATTCCGATGTTTCTGCTTCCAGTAATTCCTCGCCGTATTCCGTTGCCACACAAAGCTCTGCATATATATGATGTTTTTTCAAAAATCCTGCCAGCTGCCGTCCCTCGCTTGTTCCGGCAAACACCAGCCAGGCCGTTTTGTTTCTCATATCCGATATCCCCTCGGTGTCACCATGCATCCATTGATCTCTTTTGTCTGGGAATTTCCAATAAATACCGTGGTAAACATATCTACCTGCAAATCCCGCAGCTCTTTTAACGTATAAATGTGTTTTTCTTCACCGTCACGGCCAATCTGGCTGACCGTCGCGCATACCAGCGTCTCCGGCTGATACTGCAGGATCAGATCGCAGGCTTTCTGCAGATAATCATGCCGCTTTTTGCTGGACGGATTATACAGGCAGATGACAAAATCTGCTTCTGCTGCCGCCAGCAGACGTTTTTCAATTTTTTCCCACGGAGTCAGCAGATCACTGAGGCTGATCAGTGCAAAATCATGGATCAGCGGTGCACCAAGGACTGCTGCTCCGCCGATGGCTGCTGTCACTCCCGGCACGCACTCTACTTCCACCTCCGGATATTCCTGACCAATTTCCAGCATCAGTCCGCTCATACCGTACACACCTGCATCACCACTACAGATCATGGCCGTTGTCTTTCCTTCTTCTGCTTTTTCAAATGCCATCCGGCAGCGCTCTACTTCCTGCTTCATTGGTGTGGTTAAAAATTCTTTTCCTGCAAAATGCTCCCGCACCAGATCTACATACACGGTATAACCGATGATCACATCACAGGATTCCAGCGCCTTTGCGGCACGGATCGTCATCTGCTCATATTCTCCCGGTCCAATTCCTACTACATATATTTTCTTCAACGTTGTCTCCTCTCGCTTTCATAGTGTGGGCGCCTCCATTGATTTTGTCTTTCCGGCTAACAATCGCTCGTCAAGAAAAAATAAATTGGAGGCGCATGTACGTTATAGTGACATGCTCTCACCACTTAAATTACAGATTTTGAAGTGGGTGCTTCTTGTTCAATAGCTCTACTGATAAAAATGGTAATGCGATCATTGCCACTGTAACTCCGTTTTCTGCCTGTTTTCTGCAGATCCAGCACGGATGCTCCCGGCATTCTTCCGGCAGCGCCGCCACCGCTGCACGTTCGCACACATTTCCAACTCCCGTTGTTTTTTTCACAAATTCAGAAACCGGATATTCTCCCGGCACAGCAAGCAGTGTTTCTGCTGAAAAAGTCTCAAATGGCACCTTCCATGCCGTTGCCAGCTGACAGATTGCCGGTTCCTTCGCTTTCAGGTCAATGGATGCCATTTTACAGATGCTCTCCGGAAGGATCTGATACGTCTCAAGTACCTGATATACCTGTAACCTGAGTTCTTCCGGGGCTTTGTTTTTTCGGCATCCGATACCAAGGATTACCGTCTGCGGAACCAGCACCAGCACGTTTTCCGGCCATCCACCATGGACAGACACCACAATGCCGGCAATTTCTTCTGTCTTTTTGCCATTTACCGCTTCCAGAAACGTTTCTTTTTCCTTGAAACACAAGTATTCCTGCGGCAAAGCTCCCCGGATCGTCACACCCGGTTCCGCATAAAACGAAAGTTTTTGCCCTGTCACAAATACAGCTGCCGCATATTTTGCAAGTGCCCGATCCATAATCCGCAGGTTTTGCTTCTGTGCCCACACATCCACGGCCAGCCGTCCATTGACATCCGAAGCCGTAGTGATCACAGGATCTGCCCCGATGCCGTCTGCCACCAGTTTCGTCCATGCATTGCCGCCCCCCAGATGCCCGGACAGCAGCGAGATCACATGCATGCCACATTCGTCCGCCACCAGAACCGCAGGATCACTGTATTTGTTACACACAAAGGGTGCAATGGTGCGCACTGCAATGCCGCAGGCGCCAATAAAGATCAACAACTCAGACTGTGAAAAAACATCCTGACACCAGGCCTGCAGCCCATCTGACACCGGCTGTACCCCTTCTGTCTCATATTTTTCCGCAATCTGCTTTTTCCCACTGTACAAAATAACCTCTGTGTGTTCCTGTCCGCGCAGCGACTCCCGCATCCGGCAGGACAACTGATAACCGGCTTCCGTAAAGGATATGATTCTGACTCTGTTCATCACTTTTTTCGCTTTCTGCTACTGTTTCGTTTTTCTGAATTCCGTCGTAAACTCCGGATGATACAGCTCGGATCTGTCGTAGTTTGTATGTGTCACCGCGTCTCCGATGATCATCAGCGCGGTCTTTGTAATATTATGTTCTTTTGCTGTCTGTGCCAGCGTTCCCACGGTACAGATATATTTTTCTTCCTCCGGCCAGGTTGCCTTGTATACAATGGCTGCCGGTGTGTCTGCGGTATATCCTCCCGCAATGAGTTCTCTGGACAGTTCTTCTAACAGCCCGGTGCTCAAAAATACAACCATGGTTGCCTGATGTGCCGCAAAAGAAGCAATGCTCTCACGATCCGGCACCGGTGTCCGGCCTGCCATTCGTGTGATGATCACGCTCTGGGATACATTCGGAAGGGTATATTCCAGATTCAATGCTGAGGCCGCGCCACAAAAAGCACTGACGCCCGGGCAGCTCTCATACGGAATCCCCATCTCGTCCAAACGGTCCATCTGCTCCCGGATCGCACCGTAAATACACGGATCACCAGTGTGCAGGCGAACGATCATCTTGTCCTTCGCATGTGCCTGTTCCATTACTTCCAGCACCTCTTCCAGTGTCATGGTTGCGCTGTTGTATACCTCGCATCCTTCTTTTTTGTAATCCAACAGCTGTGGATTCACGAGAGATCCTGCATAAATGATCACATCCGCCTGTTCCAGCAGATTCTTTCCCCTTACAGTGATCAGATCCGGTGCTCCACTACCTGCACCAACAAAATGTACCATATGTTTTTTCCTCCTCCTGATTTTTCAAATCTATATTCACTCTTTTTCTATCAATTTTCTGACAGGCATTATCTGTGTTTCGCCTGTATGCCGCTGTTCTGTCTCTACTTTTTTCTACACACTTTTCACAAAACAGCTTTTTTCTATATAATATTATCGCATTATCGTTCTGCCAGCAGGCATTCCAGCAGTTCTTCCACCAGATCTGTCCGCCCAAGTTCACCCATGGCATTGGAATACAATACCGCACCGATCTGCAGCTGTCCCTGCGCCCGGTGATTCAGATAATACGCAACTTTCTCTGTTATGATCTGCAGCGTTTTCTCCCAGAATGGGGTCTGCTTCAAAATCGCAAGCCCTTCATCTGTGGTCACCGCTGCCAGAATCTGATTCGCCGTTTCGACATCCGCTCCTGCACGCAGTGCGCAGGCCGCCATGATCTCCATACGGGCATCCGCATCCCTGGAATGGGTATTCATGATGCCTCCGGCTACTTTAATAAACTTTCCGATATGAGCTACAAACAAAATGCCTTTCAAGCCCATATTGACTGCAAAATCAATGGTCTGTCCCACATAATTACTGCATTTGACTGCTTCTTCCGCCTCAAATGGAAAATGTCCGGACAGATACTGCAGCCCATAATTGCCCGGCGCGATCAGCAGATACTGCTTTCCACCGGAAGCTTTCTGCTTCATTTCCACTTCGATACTGGAGATCAGCGCCTTTTCACTCATTGGCTCCACAATACCGCTTGTGCCAAGGATGGAGATTCCTCCCTCGATTCCAAGTCGTGGATTAAAGGTCCGTTTCGCAATATCTGCGCCTTCCGGCACACGGATTCGTACACAGATTCCTCCGCTGTAACCATATTTTTCACAGATTTCCTGCACCGCTTCCGTGATCATCCGCCGCGGGACCTTATTGATGGCAGGTGCTCCGATAGGCTGTTCCAACCCTGGAAGGGTGATTTTTCCCACACCTTCCCCGGCGGTGATTCCAACCACAGCCTTTTTCCCGGAACTTCTCTCTTCTGTATCAAAACACTGTCCCTTAACATTTTTTTCAGAAAAATCTGCTTCTTTCTTCTCTGCAGATATAGCAGACTTCTTTTCTGCACGCTCCTGCTCTGCATGTGCAAAAATCTGTTGCAGCTTTCTTGCCTCTTCCACCTCACACAGACTTACATCCGCGTAAATCAGAAGTCCGCTGGTCACATCCGGATCATCTCCGCCATCCTTACGGATGGCGCAGGACACCGCATTCTGCTCCCGCGCCACATCCAGCACTTCCAGCCAGATGCGGATGCCCTTCGGTGTCAGCAGTTCCACCACGGGAAGATCTTCCTTTGCAAGCAGCATCGCTGCTGCTGCCTTTGCTGCCGCTGCAACACAGCTTCCCGTGGTGTAGCCGAAACGCATTTTTTTATTGTCTTTGATCACAAAATACTCTTCCAGTCCGTTTTTCATCTTACTTCTGTGCTCCAACTGTATCTTTTCAGCTTTTTCTTATGTTTGTTACTGCTTTACCAGCTTTTGCTGCGTGATCACACGTTTGCTTTAATTCTCCTGCACATTTGTCTGCAGGAACGGCAAAATCTTCTCCAGGGAAGGATTCTCCGTTTTCGGCATCCACGCTGCAATGATATCGATGGTATCCTCCGGTCCGCCAAATGGCACGGAAACCAGTCTTCCTCTCGACTGCAGCGGAATAGACAGATACGCCGGCAGGATCGTTACACCCATATTTGCGGAAAGCATCAGCAGGATTGTCTCTACGTCCTCAATTTTTGCCACCACATGCGGATGATAGCCCCGCTTCCAGAATGTCTCAATGATCCGTTTATCCTCACCGATCTCACTTTCCGGCGTGCAGGCCAGGATCAGGTTTTCATCCTTTAAATCTGTCCTTGTCACATATGGCTTCTGCGCCAGCACATGGCTGCGCGGAAATACCGCAGACATACGTTCCGTGCTGATTTTCAGCACCTCCACATCCTGATAATACCGTTCCTCAAACATCGGCATCAGCACCAGATCCAAATCTCCGTTTTTCAGAAGCTTCAGCAGCATGGACGGACTTTGGCTTGTAAATTTCATTGCAATATTCGGATATT
Organism: Bulleidia sp.; assembly: GCA_963587975.1. GTDB lineage: Bacteria > Bacillota > Clostridia > Lachnospirales > Lachnospiraceae > Eubacterium_I. Next base: position 26,081 of record CAVAFS010000313.1, read on the forward strand.
TTTCGTTAAATGCCTGAATCCGCTCCGCCAGACCCGTATTACCGATTCCCACGGAAAAACCGATTTCCAGAGAACCGATAAATCCACTGGAAGCCTCCCGGGTTCGCTCCACCGCCGTATCAATACGTTTTAAAATGGAGGAAGCCTCCTTCAAAAATACCTTTCCCGCCGGTGTCAGCACTACTTTTTTCTTGGTACGTTCAAACAGGCTTACGCCGAGCTGTTCTTCCAGCGCCTTGATCTGCTGGGTTACCGCTGTCTGGGAAACGTACATGGATTCCGCCGCTTTGGTAAAATTCAGTTCATGGGCCACCGCCAGAAAATATTCCAACTGTCTGCTGTTCATGATTATTTCTCACCTTCCGGTTTGTTGTATTTCACATAACCCGGATGTCTGCCCGGGATCTTGTATCCATTCTGACGCAGATCCATCAGTCCGTCAATCTGATCTTTTGGCATATCCGGTGCGCCACCCAGTAAGTGAATGTACAGAGAAGTCTTTGCATACATCTCCAGTGACTCCATACGGAAATATGCACGAGTCAGACTGTCTCCCACTGTCAGTGCTCCGTGATGTGCCAGCAGAATCGCATCATGCTCCTGCAGGTACGGGGCGATAGAATCCGGCACTTCATCTGTGGAAGGCTTTGCATACGGTGCGATCGGAACTGCCCCGAGATTTACGATAAATTCCATCACATGATAGCCGTCCAGCGGACGTCCCATGGACGCAAACGTGGTAGCGATCGGCGGATGCGCATGAACTACTGCCTTTACATCCTCACGCTCTTTATAACAACGAAAATGCATCTTCATCTCAGAAGACGGTTTGTATCCTTCTGCCGCAGAAATCACGGTTCCGTCCTCTTTCATGTGCACCAGAATTTCCGGTGTCATTGCTGCCTTGCTCACACCTGACGGAGTACATAAAAAAGTGCCGTCTTCCAGTTTCACAGACACATTTCCATCATTTGCTGCCACAATGCCGCGCTGCCACATTTTATGGCAGACATCACAGATTTCCTCGCGCTCTTTCATTGCATTTAATTCCATCTTTTCTTCCTCACAATCTAATGTTTTTTCTTATGCGGGGTAAAATCCCTGTTTCTTCGCTTTGTCACAAAATAATTCAGGATTCCACCACCCACGATAATGATCGCAGCCACCACAAGCACCCGCTTTGCTGCCTCCTGAGGCAGCGCGCCCTTGCTCTCGATGGAGTCCGCATAAAAGGTCAGTGTATAGGCAATCTCATGAGGTGTTCCCATGGCCGTAGTATCCGCAACCACCTGCATTTCCTCGTCAAATGCCGTAACCGGAATCGAAAACGTAGAATATCCGCTCTCGTTTTTATTTTCATTCAGAAGCTTTTCCCCGTCCACGATCATATAATCATAATTTGAACTGCTCCACTGCAGCCTGGCGTATGCTTTTCCATCTTTCACGATAAATATCGTTGGTGAAACAACGGTGGCCTTTCCGCTTCCGCCTTTCAGCGTCACATCAATGGCATATTCCCCGTCTTCTTTTTCCACGGAAAGCGGCTCCGCCTGCGCGTTTCCGCACAGACAGACACCAAGCAGTAATCCACAGCACAGCCCCAGCAGCGGCCGCAACAGTTTATTCTTAAATATATCCTTTTTTCCCATTCCAATGTTTCATCCTTTTCTCAGCCTTATCATTTCACAAAATCAACATCCCATCTTCACTTCCACAAAAAAACACTGCAAATGCCACACATGTTTCTGCATCATTTCTACAGATTTTTCCGTTTATAAATAAACCAGAAGGAAAGGAATAAAAACACAACCAGGTAGATCGCCAGAATCAGGATACCGATCGGGTTGATGTTCTCCCCTTTTGCAATGCTTCGGATCATGGCACTTGTCTGGGATAACGGCAACGCACCGATCACCTGACGGATTCCCTCCGGCATATTATCCATGGAAAAAAATGTATTACACAGATAAGACATCGGCATAATGACATAATTGGAAAACCGTGGCACATCTGTATGGTTTTTCGCGATAAAGGATACCACAACGGCGATCGTTGAAAATACCGCACCATTTAAAAACATGATCAGGAAAGAAAAACCATTAAATACCAGTCCAGTTCTGATCGGCAGGATCAACAGCATGATCACACATCCCGCATACAATCCTCGCAGACTTCCCGCAATGACCTGTCCCACAATAAACTGCCAAAGCGGTGTCGGAGAAATCATAACCTGATCAAAGGCCTTTTCATACAGTCTCTGTACATTCAGGTTCTGCGCAATGGCGTTAAAACTTCCCGTCATGGTCGTCAGTGCCACCACACCCGGAATCAAAAAATTCAGATACGGTTCACCATGTGAAACCATCTGGATTCCCATTCCAAACACGATCAGATACATCAACGGCGCGATCATAGCTGCCAGAGTGATCTTATAAAAATCCCTGCGGAACTCTGTCCATTTTTCCCATAATACAGTTATAATTCCCATCGTTACCGCTGCCTCTCTTTCCGCTCTGCCCGCGCCACAAATACATCTTCCAATGTGGTATTGCGCAAAGCAGTCTGACCAGTGAGCCTGCTTAAATGAGCAATCGCTTCTTCTCTGTTTTGAAAATAATGGTTCTTTAAACCATCCTGAGTCATTTCATCCACTGCAAAATGTCCCAGCTGCTCCACCATTTTCTTCGGTTCATTCACTTCTTCCAGACGCCCACGATCCATAAAAGCCACCCGCTGGCACAGGCTTTCTGCCTCTTCCATATAATGGGTAGTCAGAAGAATCGTCAGATTGTGGTCATTGAGCTGCCGCAGCAGATTCCACATCTGGCGGCGGGAAAGTGCATCCATTCCCGCCGTCGGCTCATCCAGCAATAAAATCTCCGGTTCAGTCAGCAGTGCCCGACAGACCATCAGTTTTCGTTTCATTCCACCGGAAAGCTTTCGCACTGTCCTGCGTCTGAAATCGATCAATCCGCAAAACTCCAGCAATTCTTCGGTCTTTTCCTTAATCTTTTTGCGGGGCATAAAATACAGCCGCCCCTGATATTCCATCACCTCGTCCATGGTCATATCCTGACGCATGGAATACTCCTGGGTAATCACACTGATCTTGCGCTTCAAACCCGGATTTTTACGGGAAAGTACTTCCCCGTCCACCCGGATCTCACCTGACGTTGGAAGCAGTAACGTGGACATCAGACTGATGGTCGTTGTCTTTCCCGCTCCGTTTGGTCCCAGCAGTCCGAAAAATTCTCCGGTTTCAATTTTCAAACTCAGATTGTCCACTGCGGTAAAAGTATCAAATTTCTTTGTCAGATTTACCAGTTCGATCATTTTTCAGACTCCGCATCTTTTGCAATGATCAGAGAATAATAGCCCGCATCATCCGGAATTTCTTCTACGCTGCGGTATACATGCTCTGTCTCCATGCCGCAGTTTTCCACCATAGACACCTGTTTTCCTGTCTCGCGCAGAATATCTTTCACCTGTTTCATCTTTTTGCCGGATTTCATAAAGACATAATTGCCCTCTGCATCCGGAGTATCGCCCAGACGATGAACCGCCGGTACGATATGTAATGTCTGGTTCCACTCCACCAGCGGCTGGTTCGTTCTGGCCGCTGCCGCGCAGAAAGATGTGATACCGCTTACCAATGCTGTCTCATAGCCATCTTCCTCCACGCGTCTCTGCAAATAAGAAAATGTGGAATAGATCGTCGGATCTCCCAGTGTCAAAAATACGATATCCCGGCCCTGATCCAGCACTTCTTCCAGCGCTTTTGCACCTTTTTTGTGATTTTCTTCCAGTTCCTTTGCATCGTGTGTCATTGGCATATAAATGGAAAGTAATTCTTTGTCAGCCAGTTCCGGTGCTGCCTGCACCGCAATCTTGTAAGCTACGGTTTCCTTCGCATCTGCCCCAGGCACTGCGATCACCTCTGTCTCACGGATCATGCGAACCGCCTTTAATGTCATCAGTTCCGGATCTCCCGGTCCTACTCCTACCCCGTATAAAATTCCTCTCATCTTTTAGTTCCCCTTTCTCAAAAATAAAATGTATATACTCTTTTTTTCTATATTCGTAAGTTTATTCGAAGAACATTTCTGCCATATAAGCGTCACTGAACTTCTTATGCGTGGACAATTCCACATAGCGCATTTCTGTCTGCAGGCGTCCAAGCTCCTGACGAGCCGCCTCTGACAGCGCCGCCGACACTGCGCCTTCTCCGGCGGCATTTCCGACAGAGACCGTCACCGACTCTAATTCCGCCGGAATCAATCCAATGGCTGCCGCACTTTTTTTATTCAAAAAGCTGCCGAATCCACCGGCCAGGATCACCTGTTCCACATCTGTCACAGCAATTCCTCTCTCCTCCAGCAAAATCCGGATGCCTGCCGCAATGGAGGCCTTAGCCAGCTGGAGCTTTCTCACATCCGCCTGGGTTACTTTTACTTCATCCGTCAGCCAGATACAAGTTCCGTCTTCATCCTCGCCAAGATATCCTGCAAAGGATTCTTCCACCTCATCCTCATCTGCTATCAGACCGGTTTCATCCAGCAGGCCTGCTTCCAGGAAAACAGCCAGCGCATCAATCAGGCCGGAACCGCAGATTCCAATGGCCTTTGCATCGTCAATGGCTGAACAGCAAATTTTTCCGTCCTCCAGCCATACTTTTGAAATTGCCCCGGAAGCTGCCGGCATTCCCATGGCGATCTCCGCTCCTTCAAAAGCCGGTCCCGCTGCCGTCGCACAGCAGACAAATTTGCCCGATTTTCCGAGTACCATCTCACCGTTTGTACCGATATCCAAAAGTAATGTCTCTTTCTCACCGTCTTCTGCCAGCGCCGAAGAATGCATCTGAACGGCTGCCAGATCTGATACAATATCACCACCCACATATCCGGCTACCGATGGAATCACATATACTTTCTCACAATTGCGGATTCCGATTGCTTCCGCCTCATAAATTTCTCCAAACAGCGATAATGGTGTAAACGGAGCCACACCGATGCTCTCCGGGGAAAGTCCGCAAAACAAATGGCTCATCACCGTATTTCCCGCAACCGCCAGCATCTGAATGGATTCCGTTCTGCCAGTCTTGGCTTTCAGCTGCATCAACATCAGATTGATCTGTGCCACAATGGCATCCCGCAGCCGGTTCAGTCCGTATTCCGTGGAGGCCTGAATCCTTGAGATCACATCTGCGCCAAAACTTCGCTGTGCATTCGGTGCACTGACTGTTCCCAGTCGTTCCCCGGTTGCTCCGTCCAACAAATGGCATACCACTGTCGTAGTTCCGATATCACAGGCTGCCACCAGTCCTTCTATGCCATCTGCCGGATACAGATAGCAGTTTCCTTTTTCTGCAATGGAGGATTTCTGTTCCTCCGGGATCGTGATACACATACCATCCTCGCAAAGCGTCTGGCAGGCAAGCACCTCTCCGATTCCATCTACTTTCACCATACATTTTCTGCAGGTTCCATTTCCACCGCAGGGCGCATGCACCTGCGTGATTCCAAGCTCCTGAAACACTTCAAGGAGCGTGGTGTGCTTCCACGCTCCTGTGTATGTCGTCTTTTTATTTCCAAACACTACTTCTATTTTCATTCCCTGTAATTCCTTCTCTTACTGCTTCTTTGTCTGTTTCCTATCAAGCTTCTGCAGACCCATAAATCTGCTTCTATTTTAACAGAACATTCCCTTTGTATACAAGTGTGCTTTCCTCTATTTCAGTAAAATACAGCTGCTGTACGCAATCGTATTCTTTCCATAATTATATTTCATTCCGGACTGAACACACACTTTGCTGACAAATAATCCATACGCTTCCATCGATGGAATAGATTTCTCTGGAAACCGGCATGGTGCATCCGGGTATGTACATTTTTTGCACACCTGACAGGCTCCTGCTGCCATCGGAATGCAATCCGGTTCCTGACTACGCACATACGCTACCAGCGCAGCAAACCGCTCCTTCTGGTTCTGCTCCGTCTCCATCATGGTTTCCACATCAAATTCATCCTCTAACTGTCCGACGGACTGTACCAGAATGCCTCTGGTGTATGGAGCCACTTTCTCTGCGATTTCTTCCAACGTGCCGCATCCCGGCGGGCAGGCCCAGTTGCGGTTATAAGAACGGCACCGGTCCGCCGCACACATCTGGCGCACCTCCGGTAAAAATTCCAGTGCTTCCACATTCAGCGCACCGGCTTCTTCAAACCCAAACCGTTCTTTTGCCTCCCGGATCAAAGTTTCTAATTCCATGGTAAATCCCCCTGTTTCTCTCTTTTTTCCACAGAATTTATTATAAGTCTCCCTATGTAAAAACTCAATGGCAGAACGCTTATGTCGTCATTCCATTTTCGTATGTTACCATGCGTTTCCTGACATTCAAGAATGCTTTTGTCACTCACTACCTATAGAAATGGGAGTCATCTCACATCTGATATAACCCCAGAAAGCCAGGCCACAGGCCTGACTCTCCTTTTGATCAAATATACCAGCAGTTTTTCTCTCATCTGGTATATTTTCTTCTCGTTACTTTTCTTCTGTTCCAAAGAAATTATCTACAAAAATCTCACGCATCGGATTATAATTATCCACATTCCATGCCATTGTCAGACTTGGATCACTGATAATATCCGTATCCAGGAAACGCACACTGTCATTATTGGACAACAGATTTCTCGAATCCAGAATACACACACCGACCCCGGCCTGCACCCAGAGCATTTCCTCCTGCACAGAACTTGCAAATTTCACCTTTGGATTAAAGCCACTCATTTTACATGCATCAATGATCAGTTTCGGAGACTCTTCCGAATCTTCCGTAGATACCATGATAAACGTATCATCCTTAAAATCGGAAAGTTTCACATAGGATGCATTCGCCAGACGATGATTTTTGTGTACCACCACATGATCTCTGGTCTCTTCAATGATTCTGTATTTCATCTTTTCCCGGTGTTCCACGTCGAATTTCAACGTAATGATCAGATCCAGTTTGTTTCCATACAGGTTCTCCACCAGCGCATTAAAACTGTAATTCTGCAGATTGATCTTTACATTCGGATAGCAGGTGGCAAAATGCTGCAGCACCCCCGGAAACAGATCTCCCACATAGGTTCCATCCAGGATTCCTATATTCAGCTCACCACTCAGCCCCTGAAAACTGTTCAGCGCCTTGGCCACCGTCACATTGTAATCATTGTAGATTTTCTCAAATCCTTCCAGCAGAACTACTGCCGCCGGTGTCAGTCGGACAGAACGGTTATTTCGGATAAAAAGCTGCATATTCAGTTCCGCTTCCATGGAAGCAATCTGACGGCTCAGCGCTGGCTGTGTGATAAACAGCTTATCTGCGGCTTTCGTGAAATTCAGGCACTTGGCTGCCGTGATAAAATACTTCATTTGAATCATGTTCATGGCTAAAATCCCCCTGTGCTCTAT
>CAVAFS010000314.1:0-2612 GCA_963587975.1 Bulleidia sp.
AAATGGAACCGGATAAGTGCTGTTTTTTTGTGCATCTGTAAACAAAATAATAACAGAAAAACTTAAGATACAAGTTTCACCTCAAACAAAGTAATTCCATGCGCGGAAACCGTAGCATCCAGAGTCAGCAGTGCCGTGTCATTTTTGCGGTCGTAATGCATAAACGGGTAGGAATTCCGTTTCAGCATGTCCACCATTTCCGTTGACAGTTGCTGCGGTTTCCCCATCAGAAGCCAGATATCATAAAAAGTACCGTGCTTTCGGTCAAAGGTGTAGGTTTTTATCGTGTAGGAGCCCTGCTTTACATGAAAAACACCATGAAAGTGGATCGGTACCGTGTTCCGAAATATCTGATAACGGCGGTCCGGGGTGATGTAACTCAAAATCTGATCCTTCGGTAACTTGTCATATTCTGCCATGTTGTAGACCAGTACATGAAAGCCCCGGGAGGAGCGGGTGACAATATAGGAGTTTGCATCGCAGTCCACCACCTGCGCATCCAGTTTATGCAGCAGCGAAAAGGCGTGATAAGCCGGTTTTGGGATGCCCTGATACGTAAAAAGTCCTTCATCTCCATTAAATAAAAGGGAAGATGGACGGAACTGATCGTTGATATCTGACAGACAGGAAAAACTGAGCCCGTCGATGGTGGATATCGTCTGGATATAAGTATGCGCAATATAAGTAGCCATAAATGCAGTATCACGGATCAGATCGGAAAGATAGTACGTGATGTTCCATTCAGAGGCAATGATCGGCAAATTCTCAAATCCATGTTTTTTTGATACACGTCCCAGAAAGTAAATCAAATTGTTGATAAACTCTCGCGTGGTCAGAGACAGGTAGTTATAGGAAGTCTCCGGGTACGGGAAAATGCCATGAAAGTCATTCAGGTTATCCATGCAGGAATAGATATGGATGGCCAGATGGCTTGGCATAATGCTTTCTTTTTTGCAGAAATCCAGAAAGTCTTCATACCAGTCAATACCGTCAGGCAAGGAAAAGTTAGGTGTCCCGATGGTTAACCCGGAATCTACTTCCTGAAAAACATTCCATGTTTCTTTATACAGTTCAAAAAATTCTTCTTTGGTGCCGCCCCAGTAACCATTCTTCATATTCATGTTGGCGGTATTCCAGAAATCAAACTTCCACTGATAGATTGCCTCTCCATAAGTATCTTTGCAGTGTAAAAGGAAGGCGCGGACCAGATCTTTCCATTTCTTCATATCCTTTGGCGGACTTACCTGCGGATGGGAACTGTAGTATAGATGGCTGTCAAAGGAAGCCAGATCCGAAGGCATATATCCGATTTCCAGAAACGGGATCAGTCCCAGAGACAAAATACGGTCCAGGGCACGGGACAGATCTCCGAAAAAGTACATGACAGAATCCGGAAACGGTTCCGTGTACACCTGAAAATAATCACTGAAAATATCCCGGCAGTGAACATAGGTAAAACCAGTGGTATTTTTCAGAAGTTCCAGCTGATGGTAGACGTCATCCTGCAAAATGAAGGAGAGGGAACCCATGCAGATGGAACGGATCCGTCGGTCTGTGGCAATGATTTTCGGGTGTTCCATGGAAAGTTCCAGTGACAGCGGAACAGGTGTTTCTTCTTTGTATTCCGGCTGATAAATGGACTCGTCCGTACGGTTTTTCTGTTTTACATAATAGCTGTATAAAAATCCTGCCTGCTGGAGCAGGGAATCCTTTGAGGTTTCCACAGCGCTATCTGCAGTGCGCCGGTGTGTCTGCCGATAGGTGCTCGGAAGCTCCCCATAATATTTTTTAAAAGAATTACAGTAGGACTTGCTGCTCTGGAAACCGTGATCTAATGCAATGTCCAGAAGTGTCTTCTGGGAGTAGATCAGATCTTGCAGTGACTGGTTGACACGGTAGCGGTTGATATAGTCCGTGTATTTTTCATAAAAAACAGAAGTAAAGTAGCTGCTGAAATATTGCGGATGAAAGCCCAGCATCGCGCTGATGTCTTCCAGGCGGAGTTTTTCCCAGTAATGTTCCTTTATAATGGTAAGAATCTGGTTGATCCGGCTGATTTCCGTATTGGAGCGGCTGCTTCTGGAGGAAGATTCCTTTTCATACTCTTTATCAATGGAGAGCAGCATGTGGTTTAAGTCTGTCAGCTGTTCCAGACTGCGGTTTGGATGATCGGACAGAGAGAGAAACAGAACCGAAGCCATACGGTTGCACAGCTTGTCGTAAAGGGTTTGGTTTTCACTGCGGGTAAGGCTGTAAGTTTCATAATGAATGCCAGATGGTTCCGGATAAAATAATTCCAGATAGCAATCGAAAATGCGGATCTGGTAATAGGTGATGCTGTTTCCATAACATTCGATGGAGTAGGGCACCTGGGAGGGGAAGAAAAAGATATCGCTTTCTTTTATTAAAATATCCTTTTCGTAAGAGCGCACATGGCATTCCCCCTGCAGCAGAATGCAAAGCTCAAAAGCATCGTTCATACGAAGCTCATTTTCTGCGGTTGTTATGATGGCGTGCTCATAATAATTGGAATCAGAAGTAAGTAATTGGCGTTCCATACAAAAAAATCTCCTTAAATTAACGATAATTCACAAAAAACGAAAAAATAATAT
>CAVAFS010000315.1:0-5750 GCA_963587975.1 Bulleidia sp.
GGGAGAGGATTATCATGGGGTATCTGTGATCGGTGACGGAGCACTTACCGGTGGGCCGGCTTTTGAAGCGTTAAATAATGCGGCTGAGCTTCGCGCAAACATGATCATTGTGTTAAATGACAATAAAATGTCCATCTCAGAAAACGTGGGTGGATTATCACAGCATCTGGCATCTTTGCGTACGGCGGAGGCTTATCAGGAATTTAAGTCTGGCGTACACAGCTCTCTGGAACGCCTGCCTTACGGCGAGCGTGTGGTCCGCAGAATCCGTAAAACAAAGAGCAGTTTAAAACAGCTGCTGATCCCGGGTATGATCTTTGAAAATATGGGAATCACGTACCTTGGACCTGTGGACGGACATAATCTGACAGATATGGTGCGGATCTTACGGGAAGCAAAAAAGGTAAATGGTGCGGTGGTTGTTCATGTACAGACGGAAAAGGGACGTGGATACGAACCTGCGGAGGAGCATCCGGACCGTTTCCACGGCACGGGACCTTTTGATATTCCAAGCGGACAGCCGTTAGTAAAAAAAGACAAACCGAACTATACGGATGTATTTTCCACAGTAATCTGTAAGATTGCGGCAAAAGATGATTCTGTGGTGGCCATTACGGCAGCCATGGCAGATGGAACCGGGTTAAAGCGATTCCGTTCAGAATATCCGGCACGTTTCTTTGACGTTGGAATTGCGGAAGGCCATGCGGTGACCTTTGCAGCGGGACTGGCAGCAGCGGGACTGCATCCGGTATTTGCGGTATATTCCTCTTTCCTGCAGAGAGGATTTGACCAGATCGTGCATGATGTCTGTATGCAGAATCTGCCGGTGGTATTTGCCATTGACCGGGCGGGACTGGTTGGAGCGGACGGAGAGACACATCAGGGTGTGTTTGACCTGTCTTTCCTTGGCATGATTCCAAATATGACGGTGCTGGCACCGAAAAACAAATGGGAGCTGGCCGACATGCTGCGGTTTGCGTTCCGTCAGGACGGACCAGTAGCATTACGCTATCCGCGTGGACAGGCGTATGCCGGCTTAAAGGAGCATCGGGCTCCGATCGTATACGGAAAAAGTGAGTGGATTTATGAAGAGCGTCAGATCGCGATTTTTGCCGTTGGAAATATGATGGAAGAAGCGGTAAAAGTACACGAACTGCTACATGAGCAGGGATATGACTGTTCTCTGGTCAATGTACGTTTTGTAAAGCCGCTGGATAAAGAAGCACTGCGCAAAGCGGCAGGGGAGCATTTACTGATCGTCACAATGGAAGAAAATATTTTGCGCGGCGGTTTTGGTTATGCGGCGGTAGCTTACTTAAGTGCGGCGGATGAAACGGTAAAAGTGCTTCATTTTGGCATTGATGATCAGTTTGTACAGCATGGAACCGTATCACAGCTGCATGCACGCATCGGGCTGGATGCAGAGAGCATGACAGACAAGATCATTGAGGCTTACCAGAAGCTGTAAAGAAAACGATTATCAAAACTACACTAGGAAAATATAGGTAAAAAAGCAGAACTCCCGAAAGCTGATCGACAGTTTGGGGTGGAAGAAAAAGGAAATAGATAGCAGATATGAAAGAAAGACTGGATGTATTACTTGTAAAACGAAATCTGGCGCCTTCCAGAGAGAAGGCGAAAGCCATGATCATGGAAGGAAATGTGTTTGTAAACAATCAGAGGGAAGACAAGGCAGGTGCTTCTTTTGATGAAAATGTACCGATTGAAATTCACGGAAATACATTGAAATATGTCAGCCGTGGCGGTTTGAAACTGGAAAAGGCGATGAAGGAATTTGATCTGAAGCTGGATGGTGATATCTGTATGGATATCGGAGCGTCCACCGGCGGATTTACAGACTGTATGCTTCAGAATGGAGCATCCAAAGTATATTCTGTAGATGTGGGATACGGTCAGTTCGCATGGAAACTGCGTCAGGATCCAAGGGTTGTCTGCATGGAAAAAACAAATATCCGTTATGTGACACCGGAGGACATTGATGATGCATTGGATTTCGCATCTGTGGATGTATCCTTTATCTCCCTGACCAAGATTTTGGAACCGGCAAGAAACCTTTTAAAGGATGGTGGACAGATGGTGTGTCTGATCAAACCGCAGTTTGAGGCAGGCCGTGAGAAAGTCGGAAAAAAAGGTGTCGTAAGAGACAAAGCCGTACATCTTGAGGTAGTAGAACGGATCGTGAATTTTGCACTGGAGCATGGCTTTTCTGTGCATCACCTTTCCTATTCCCCAATCAAAGGACCGGAGGGAAATATCGAATATCTCGTTCATATTCAGAAATGTGAGACAGTGACAAAGGAGGAAGGCGTTGATCCGGTGGCAGTGGTAGAAGCTGCACATGCAGAGCTTGATAAGTAATATGAAGAAGTTTTTTATTATTACCAATGAACATAAAGATATGAATCTGGCAGTGACCAATGCCATTTCTGATTATATTATCGCAAAAGGCGGAACCTGCATGCACTATGTCAGTACAAAATCCGGGTGGAGCGATCGTAATCTCCGGAGATTTCAGCCGTCAGATATTGACGCGGACTGTATCATTGTACTTGGCGGCGATGGTACGCTGGTGCGTGCGGCCAGAGATATGGCAAGTATCGGTATTCCGCTGATCGGTGTCAATATGGGTACCCTTGGATATCTGTGTGAGCTGGAACGAAGCACGGTATTTGATGCTATTGATCGATTATTTGAAGATCGTTATGAACTGGAAGAGCGCATGCTGATCAAGGGAAGCAATCAGAAGGATGGTTCCGGGAAAGCGACCTTTGCGTTGAATGATATTGTCATTCACAGATCCGGTCTCCCACAGATCGTCAATCTGATCGTATCGGTAAATGGTGAGTATCTGGCAAATTACAGCGCAGACGGAATCATTATTTCTACTCCGACGGGTTCTACCGGATACAGCATGTCCGCCGGAGGTCCGATCGTGGATCCGAAGGCAGATCTGATGCTGATTACACCGATCAATCCACACAGTGCGCTGGCAAAAAGTATTGTCGTAGGATCTGATGCAGTCATTGATGTGACACTGGCAAAACGCCGTCAGGAAGAAGATGAAGAGGCGGAAGTAAGTTTTGACGGTGACCGTTTTGTGCATATGAAGGTGGGCGACAGTATCCACATTGAGAAAGCAAATGCACATGCGAAAATTTTGAAGTTAAATCAGTTAAGTTTCTTACAGATTTTGCGTAAGAAAATGCAGGAGATCCATTAGGAGGTACCAGTATTGAAAGCAAAACGACATGCGAAAATTCTGGAAATTATTCGCAAATATGATGTAGATACACAGGAAGAACTTTGCGTTCGTTTAAACGAAGCAGGCTATAAGGTAACGCAGGCTACGGTATCCCGTGATATCAGGGAGTTAAAGTTGACAAAAGTAGCCATCAAAGGGGGAAAACAGAAATACACATCTCTGTATGATGCCGGAAATGATCTGGAAGAAAAATACAGCCGTGTATTTAAGGATGGAGTGATTTCCCTGGATATGGCACAGAATATTCTTGTCATAAAGACTGTTTCCGGTATGGCTATGGCAGTGGCGGTGGCGCTGGATGCCATGGACTGCAACGAAATCGTGGGAAGTATCGCCGGAGATGATACGATCATGTGTGCAGTGCGTACCGTGGAAGATACAGCAGCGCTGATGCAGCGGCTGCGGGCATTGCAGAGAGAGTAGAAGGAGAAAAGGATGTTATTAAATCTGCATGTAAAAAATCTTGCATTGATCGAAGAATCGGAAGTGACATTTGGTTCCGGACTGAATATTCTCTCCGGTGAGACAGGTGCAGGAAAATCCATTATCATTGGATCCGTAAATCTGGCGCTTGGTGGCAAAGTTTCCAAATCCATGTTGCGGGAAAATGCTGAGTTTGCCCTGGTGGAATTGATATTTTCTGTGGAAGAGGAAGCACAGGCAGAGACATTACGGGCAATGGATATTTTTCCGGAAAACGGGGAAATTATCATGAGCCGCAAGATTTATGCCAGCGGACGCAGTGTCAGCAGGATCAATTCAGAGACCGTGTCAGCTTCCCTGATGCGAAAAGTGGCTTCCGTGCTGATTGATATTCACGGACAGCATGAGCATGAGTCACTGCTGGCGAAGCGGAATCATATGAAATATCTGGATGATTTTGCAAAACGTGTATTAACGGAGAAAAAAGCGGCACTGGCTGATGTATATGAGGAATATATCACCTGCAGAAAAAAACTGGAGGAAGCTTCCCTGGATGCAGAGCAGCAGGCCAGAGAGATTTCTTTTTTACAATATGAAATGGATGAGATCGATCAGGCAGAGTTAAAGATTGGTGAGGATGAGGAGCTGGAAGCCGATTACCGTAAGCTTTCCAATGGTCGCAAAATTATGGAAGCCATTGCGGAATGCCAGGAACTTTGTGCGGAGGGAAGTGAAAATGCTTCTGATCAGATTGGCAATGCAGTGCATGCCCTGCGTACCGTAGCACAATTTGATGAACCGTTGGAAGGATTGGCTGCGCAGATTGAAGAAATTGAAAATCTCATCAGTGATTTTAACCGGGAATTGTCCGGATATGTTTCAGAACTGAATTTTTCAGAAGAATCATTTCAGCAGATTGAAGAACGTCTGAATCTGATCAATCATTTAAAAGCAAAATATGGAAAAACCATTGCACATATTTTAGAAGAGCGGCAGTCCAAGGAAGAAAAACTGGATCAGCTGCAGCACTATGAGGAATATCGTCTGCAATTACAGGAAAAACTGAAGAATGCAGAGGAACGTTTAAAGCATCTGTGTCAGGAAGTGACGGATATCCGAATGGAATATGCCAAAACATTGTCAGAACAGACACGGGAAGCATTAAAAGATCTGAATTTCCTGGATGTACAGTTTGAGATGGAATTTTCCAGACTGGATCATTATACAGCCAATGGCTGGGATGAGACCAGATTTTTGATCTCAACAAACCCGGGCGAACCGTTGAAACCGTTGGATGCAGTAGCTTCAGGTGGTGAGTTATCCCGTATCATGCTGGCCTTGAAAACCGTTCTGGCAGAACATGATGAGATCGAGACGCTGATCTTTGATGAGATTGACAGTGGCATCAGTGGCAGAACCGCCCAGATGGTAGCAGAAAAGATCAAACTGACCGGAAAGAATCACCAGATTATCTGCATTACGCACTTGCCACAGATCGCAGCCATGGCAGATCATCATTTTTTAATTGAAAAAACTTCCAGTGCGGACAGTACGATTTCAAATATTAAGCCATTGAACCGGGAAGAGAGCATCCATGAACTTGCACGCATGCTTGGCGGTGTCAAGATCACGGATACTGTTTTACAAAATGCAAAAGAAATGAAAGAAATGGCAGATGCGGTAAGATAATACCTGTGTGAAAAAACGGATTGTCCATATAATAAAAACAGAACAAAGAAGTCTGAGAATGACAGATAGATCATGAAACAGATAAAAAAGAGATACCTGATAAAAAGGGTATCTTTTTTAATTTGACAAAAGAAAATTTAGAATGCGTTTAGATGGGATAGCATCTAAGTGAAAAGTAATTTACAGAAGAAGGGCGTGAGAAAGATGGAGGTTTTGAGCATTTATAAAAAGTGGCGGAAATCCGTCTGGGGAGTCATGATGGCCGTCTGGCTGCTTTCGGCATATGCATGGATGCTGAATGAAATTCCAGGTTCCGTCTGCATTGCATACGGACAGGAGTTAGATATTACAGAAG
>CAVAFS010000316.1:0-2393 GCA_963587975.1 Bulleidia sp.
ATGTATGTAAAATTTTTTACATAAAATTTACTTAGAATATAATTTCATTTTACGGGGTGTATTTATAATGATAAATAGAATAAGCTAGTTAGGAGTATCAAACAGAAAAATGTCTCTAATTAGTTAAAATGCGATGAGTAATAAGTAACGTGTAATGGACATATGGCGTCGGCTAATTGAAGTAGATGAGGTGGGAAGATATGATGATTTATATCGTAGAAGATGACAAGAATATTCAGGAAATCGAGAGTTTTGCCTTGAAAAACTCCGGTTATGAAGTGCGTGGATTTGAATGTGCCAAAGATTTTTATGCAGCTATAGATGAGCAGATTCCGGATTTAGTGTTATTGGATATTATGCTGCCGGATGAGGATGGATTACAGATTTTGAAAAAACTGCGTTTGAATCACAATACAGTCCTGGTTCCGGTTATTATGGTAACGGCGAAGACAACGGAATTGGACAAAGTAAAAGGATTGGATCTTGGTGCAGATGATTATCTGACCAAACCTTTCGGTGTTATGGAGCTGATTTCCAGAGTAAAAGCATTACTGAGAAGAAGTGCTTCTATCCAGAAAAAAGAAGTATATGAGTTTGAAGATATTACTCTGAATGACAGCAAACATGAGGTACATACCGCACAGGGCAAATGTGATCTGACCTACAAAGAATATGAATTATTAAAATATCTGATCATGAATGAAGGTATTGTACTGACCAGAGATCGTCTGATGGAAGAAATCTGGGGCATGGATTTTACCGGCGAATCCCGTACACTTGATATGCATATCAAGACATTACGTCAGAAACTGGGAACATCCGGCAAATTGATTCAGACAGTTCGAAATGTTGGATATAGCTTGAATCATATTAGAAACTAAAAACTTTTGAAAAGCAGATGTAAATGGTATAGGTCAGAGTATAGCAAGAACTATATGAATATCATGGATCTGCTTTTTTGAATAAATTGATGAGGCAGAAGGTATGAGAAAGAAAATTCATAAGAATTTAGTTGGAATTGCGGCGTTGGCCATTTTACTGACGATCGGACTGACATTCTGGGCATATTTTATGATGCTGCAGAAGCAGATTTTCCAGGATTTGCAGACGGATGTCCATGTGCTTGCAAGTTCAGATTATATTGTAGATACACTGGAGCAGAATTATGATGCCAATGCAGATGGACTTCGTATTACACTGATTAACGCAGATGGAAATGTGCTCTATGAGAGCAAAGCGAATGCCAGCAAGATGGAAAATCATATGGAGCGCCCCGAGGTTCAGCAGGCATTAAAAGAGGGTGAAGGAAAAGCAACGAGACGTTCCAATACCATAGGAACGCTGTCTTTTTATTATGCGGAAAAACTGGATAACGGCTGTATTATCCGTGTATCCAGAGATATTCCGTATGTGGCAAAGATGAGTATTTATCTGATTCCGGAAAGTATTGCGATTTTTGCAGGAATTTTTGTGCTGTGTCTGATTTTGGGACATATTATGACGAAACGGTTTATTGAACCGGTTGAAATGCTGGCTGTGGATGTGGAAAAAGTGAGTGAAATGCAGACGTATCCGGAGATTCAGCCGTTTATTGAGACCATTAACCAGCAGCACAGAGAACTCAAACGAAATTCGAAGATGCGTCAGGAGTTTACGGCCAATGTATCTCATGAATTGAAGACACCGCTGACATCTATTTCAGGTTATGCGGAATTGATCGAGTCTGGAATCGCACAGGGTGAAGATACGGTACGTTTTGCAGGGGAAATTCATAAAAGTTCCCAGCGTCTGCTGACACTGATCAATGATATTCTGCGTCTGTCACAGTTGGATTCCGTGGAAGACTGTGTGGATACAGAACCAGTGGATCTGTATGAGATGGCGTTGAACTGTCAGGATATGCTGGAAATGCAGGCGAATAAACACCAGGTGGTTGTTCGGGTGAAAGGTGCAAGTGAGGTTATTCAGGCAAACCGCCGGATGATGGACGAACTGATTTTCAATTTGTGTGATAATGCCATTCGATACAATCGTGTGGGCGGTTCTGTGAATGTAACAATCGGTGAGGAGGATCACCATCCGTTTGTATCGGTAAAAGATACCGGAATTGGTGTATCCAAAGAAGATCAGGAGCGTATTTTTGAACGATTCTATCGTGTGGATAAGAGTCGATCTAAGCAGACTGGCGGAACCGGATTGGGACTGGCAATTGTAAAACACATTGCGGTGATGCATAAGGCAGAACTGAAAATCGAAAGTGAACTTGGAAAAGGAACTGAGATTAAGATCGTGTTCCCAGTGCAGGCATGAGAAATGTTTCCGGTGGTTTAAATTCTTATTTATAGTATTGGTTATAATTTAATATATGTGAAAAAATCAGAGAAAATTTCCTC
>CAVAFS010000317.1:0-3356 GCA_963587975.1 Bulleidia sp.
CCATAACCTTCATACATCATTTTTTGTATCTGTATTGTAGCGTTCTTTGGTTTTTGAAGATAGAAACAAACCGTACCAGATAATTTTTTCTCAATAAATTATTTCGCGCAAAAAATATCAACTTATTCCTATCATATTACTATTATTTTTCAAAATACATCTTAGCTTATTTTTTCATAAATTGATTTTATTTGACAGAACCTTCATCCTCATTTCCAAGCAAATACGAAAGCAAAATATGTAATCTCACTTCCGGCAGTTCCAGATCTACATCCAGCAGTTCATCGATTCTCTGCAGACGGTTCAGCAGCGTACTTCGCGGCACATCCAAATCCTGCACAGTTTTCGAAACTTTCCGCTCATTTTTCAGGTACATAAACAGTGTTTCGTACAATTTACTACCATAGCGTCTGTCATAATTTTTCAAAATGTCCAGACATGGATGCCGCAAAATATTTTCGTCCATTTTTTTCAACATGGAAATCGTATATGGCACCACTGCTTGCGCAAAATCATTGATATATCCGCTGATCTGCAGACTGTTTTCAAAGGACACAAACGCCTGATCCAACATCTGTCGGATATCGCTCAGAGAGTCAAATCCACTGCTGGCCCCCGCATAATAAGAAATCTGCCTCAGATAATCGGACAGCCTTTTTTTCGCCTGACTGGCTGCTTTCAACATGCGGAGATTGCACAGAAAAACAAGACCTGTCTTGAACTCCACCGTAACGATTCCGTCCATTCGGCTAAACATCAATCTGGAACGTGACGGCATCGGCGCCAGTGATCCATGCTCCAACGGTTCTGCATAAATAACCAGCTTTGGGTCTTTCTTTTTCCAGGAAACAATTTCCAGAGAACGCTCCAGTTTTCCAAAAGACTCTGCATCTTTATTTACCAGATATTCCAGCAGCGGTTTGTCCGGGAAATGCGTGTCGATATCATAAGAATTGATACCGATCATACCGCAGATCAAATCTCCAAGATACTGTAATGCATCCTGCTCTCCCTGTGAAATTTTTGGCAAATGCTCCGGTTCCGCCATCAGAATCAGACCATAAAAACTTTTATTGTGAAGGATATTAAATGCATAACCTGCCCCAAAAATACCTGGTATCCTATACACCTTTTTGAGTGAGAAATATTTATAATACTTTTGGTTATACGCAGCAATTTTTTCAGCATTCGATGTATGTGAAGATAATACATCCGTCCAGTCCTGATCGAATTCCTCTGTCTGGAAATAATCAGAATGTGCGATTTCCCACTCATTTGCATCCAAAATAACCATCGGATGCTGAATCACAGGATAGCTTAAATTAAGCAGCTCCGTCAGCGTACACCCCCGCTCCATCGCCTGCGAAAGCTTCATCTGCCACTTCAGATACTGGTCGAACGCCTGAAGCACCGTATTCAATATGTAAAATATTGATCCCCTCATCCAAAAAGAAGAACCTGCTGTAGTCTGTGCCAGAACCTGCTCTTTTTTCTGATCCGGCAGCAGATACATGATGCCTGTCTGCATTTTGCTGTTATCTTCCTGAATCCGAATCGCAGAAATTTTATCCTGGCGTTGAATCGTTACTTTTGATAATTCTATATCCCCTAATGAATCTATCAACATAGATACTGTAATATACATGTTTACCTCTCCTGACCGAATTTTAGTACTATACACACATTCTTTATTTACCATACCAAACACATTAGATTTATTATAAATGGGAAAAACAAAAAAGACAATGTCCGCAGACACTGCCTTTTCTTTCACCTTTATATTAAGAGATTGAAGCCCCTCTGATATGATTTTACTACTCACCACCCATAGAGGTGGGAGTCATCTCACATCTGATATCCTACAGCACCTCTCTGGCACAGATGTAAACCATATACGCTGCGTAGATCACCAGCATACTCACACCGCCAGCGCGGGTCAGAAGCTGTTTTTTCCATACCAGAATCATAATGTACAGACTGATTAAGATCAGCAGTACAATATCGATAATGTTATTCATATTCACTGCGATCGGGCTGATAGCAGATGCCAGACCACCTACCAGCAGAATGTTGAAAATATTGGAACCGATGACATTTCCAAGTGCCATTCCCGCCTGATTTTTCTTCGCTGCCACAACGGATGTCACAAGCTCCGGCAGGGAAGTTCCGATGGAACATACCGTCAGACCGATCAGTGTCTCACTTAAGCCAAATCCACGGGCAATGGTTTCTGCAGAATTGACTACGATCTGTCCGCCGATCACGATGGCTACCAGACCGCCACCGATAAATACCAGACATTTCCACATCGGCAGATCTTTGATCTCTTCTGCTTCGATATCTTCTCCTGCCTGCATGGATTTTTTCGCAGACATGACCATCCAATACAGAAAAAATGCAAAAATCACAACCAGAATGATACCATCCACATGTCCGACGGTCATCCCTATAAATCCCATAATTCCAAGAATCACTGCCACCAAAATAGAAAACGGAAATTCTTTTTTCAGTGTTTCTTTTTTGATCACCAGCGGCTGAAACAATGCACAGACACCACAGACAACCAACAGATTGAATATGTTGGAACCAATCACATTACTGATCGCCATTCCGTTGATTCCACGTAAAGATGCGGAAATGCTGACTGCACATTCCGGTGCACTGGTTCCCATGGCCACGATGGTCATACCGATGATAAATACCGGGACATTGAATTTTTTCGCAATGGAACCGCTGCCTTCTACGAAAAAATCGGCACCTTTGACCAGTAATACAAATCCAATGACTATGCCTATAAATGCTAATATCATAAATTTTTCCTTTCTATTATCCTAAAAATCCAAGATGCTCAAGTAAAATTTTTACGCCAATCGCAATCAGGATGATACCACCAAGAATCGTTGCTTTGTCTTTGAATTTTGTTCCAAATACATTTCCGATCAGCACACCTGCAACTGTAAAACAGAAGGTAATACATCCGATAATTGTTACAGAAGATGCCAGTTTTACCTGCAGAAATGCAAATGTGATACCGACAGCCAGTGCATCAATACTTGTGGCAACCGCCAGCAGGAAAAATTCCTTCAGATCGATACGCACACTGTCGTCCGGACAGACTTCCTCGTTTTCTCCTCTCTCTTTGATCACATCCAGGATCATTTTTCCACCGATCAGTGCAAGCAGGATAAATGCGATCCAGTGGTCAATGGCTGTGATGTAAGACTGAAACTGACTTCCCAGAAGCCATCCAAGTGTCGGCATCAATGCCTGAAATCCTCCAAAAAATGCTGCCAGCACAAGCATATATTTTTTGTCTACTTTTCGCATGCTTAAACCTTTACAGATTGATACTGCAA
>CAVAFS010000318.1:0-6603 GCA_963587975.1 Bulleidia sp.
CATTTATTTAGCACTTTAACAGATTTTTTATACTTTTTCTACTGGCAAATCTCAGTTTTATTGTTTTCTTTTTAACAAATATGGTGTATAATCACATTGTTGAATAATGGTATTACATAAATACATGAACTACCAAAACAGGAGGTATTTGAAATGAATAATTTACTTTTAGAAGTAGAAGGCCCAATCGCCGTACTTACCATTAACAGACCAAAGGCATTAAACGCACTGAACAGCGAGACTCTGGCAGAGTTAAACGAAGTTCTGACAGAGATCGAAGGAAGAGACGACATCAAAGTTGTAATCCTTACAGGTGCAGGCGAAAAAGCTTTCGTTGCAGGTGCAGACATCTCTGAGATGGTTAACTTCTCTGCAGCAGAGGGACGTGCTTTCGGTATGAGAGCTTCAGAGCCGTTCTTTAAATTACAGAATATGCGTCAGGTTACAATCGCAGCTGTAAACGGTTTTGCATTAGGCGGTGGATGTGAGATTTCCATGGCTTGTGATATCCGTATCGCTTCTGAAAATGCATTATTCGGACAGCCGGAGTGTGGTCTTGGAATCATCCCGGGATTCGGTGGTACACAGAGACTTGCCCGCCTGGTTGGTATGGGACGTGCAAAAGAAATGATCTTTGCATGCCAGAATATCGATGCTGCTGAGGCTTACAGAATCGGTCTTGTAAACAAAGTTGTTCCGCAGGAAGAGCTGATGGCTACTGCTAAAAAATTAGCCGGAAAAATTGCACGTAACGCAAGCTACGCTGTTGCTATCGCAAAAGCTGCTATCAACAACGGTTACGATATGGACATCAAGAATGCTGTTGAGTACGAAGCAAACCTCTTCGGTATGACATGCTCTACACATGATAAAACAGAAGGAATGACAGCTTTCCTTGAGAAACGTAAAGAGAAAAACTTTACAGATTTCTAAATCGAACAGGCTTTAAAAATGAAAATCTTATGATTTTCCGATAATCCAATGGGGGTGCCATTAAATACAAATACGTATTTCTGGCATCCCCGTTTTTATAAAATAAAAATGCAGCTATCATATCTTTATTTGCTTGTTTTATAAAGAAAAATCTGCAATCAGAATTTTATTTACTTGTCACTAAAAATAAGATTCATTAGATTTTGTCATATTATGACTTTGCTGCAATTTTTGAAAGGAGTTGTAACTTATGATAGAAAAAATGATCAGTTTCATCGGCGGTGGAAATATGGCCACAGCGATCATCAGCGGACTGCTCTCTTCCGGTCTGTCAGACTGTGACCACATCTGTGCGACTGCCGCACATGAATCCTCTGTCAGCCGTTTAAAAGAAACATTGAATATCGAGGCGACCACAGACAACAAAGCGGCTGCACAAAAAGCAGATATTCTGTTTCTGGCGGTAAAACCAAATATGTTTCACAAAGTTATCCCTGAAATCCGCCATGCGGTGAAAGAAGACGCCATCATCGTATCTATCGCTGCCGGACAGCCTATCGAACGCATTGAGGAGATGTTTGAGCGTTCCATTAAACTGGTGCGTGTCATGCCAAACACTCCTGCTCTGGTTGGTGCTTCCATGAGTGCCCTCTGCTGCAACGATGCGGTTACTGATGAGGATATGGCTGAGATTCAGGCAATCTTCAACAGCTTTGGGGAATCCGAAGTCATCAGCGAACATCTGATGGATGCCGTTGTCGGTGTCAGCGGTTCCTCACCGGCTTATGTATACATGTTTATCGAAGCAATGGCAGACGCCGCTGTGGCAGACGGCATGCCACGGGCACAGGCGTATAAATTCGCGGCACAGTCAGTGCTTGGTTCTGCCAAGATGGTACTGGAGACAGGCAAGCATCCGGGAGAACTTAAAGATGCGGTATGCTCCCCGGGCGGCACAACTATTGAGGCTGTTGCGGCACTGGAAAAATCCGGATTTCGTAGTGCTGTGATCGAGGCTCAGAGGGCCTGCGTGCAGAAATCACGGGATATGAGTTCTTGAGACTTGTTTCGTGGCTAAAAATTATGGCTATACTTTAAGATTATGAAAGCGGACTCAGACAAATTTGTCCTTCTAGCTAACAATCGCTTATCAGGAAAAATTTGCTCTGAGCCCGCTATTTACGTATATATTTTCTAGACTAGACAGATTTTCAATAATTTCTGAGAAATAAATTTCTGGAGTTCTTAATTTACTCTGTGATAACCGTAAAATTTTTATGCCACTCACTGCGCTCTGCGTGCCACATGCACATTTACAATCATAGTCAAGCATAGCTATGTTGTGCACGCAGTCCCACAATACAATCGAATACCATTTTCTCTGATTTTGATTTCACATATTAAATTGCAGTCCATTCCAGAAGCTAGGAACAAAATTCCTGTAACGCCTGTTTATAGGCCTCGTTATCGACCAGATAACCGGTGCCATGCTCTGCACCTTCCACCAGCAGAAGCTTTTTCGGTGCCCGGCAGTTCTCAGCCGCCTTAATGGTCATTTCCACCGGCACGTTACTGTCTGCCGTTCCATGCACCAACAGCACCGGAATCGTACTATTTTTCATAACTTCCGGCACTGATAATTCTTTCAATGAATAATGTGCCAAAATCCTACTCCAGATACCGATTGCAATGGTAAGCACAGTTCCCTTACAATGATACGTTGTGTGAATTCTCTTTTTTATGATGTCATAAGGCGATGAAAATGCGCTGTCTGCTACGATTCCTGTCACATTTTCCGGAAGTTTCATGCTAACTTCCATTGTTTTCTCCGAAGGGCTGCTGATCTGAACTGTTTTGTTGTCATGATGCGCAGTTGCCATCAGTACGGTGGACGCTCCCATGGACAAGCCTGCCAGAATGATTTTCTGATCTGCACCAAACCTTTTTGCTATGTACTGTGCCCAGAGGCAGCAATCCCGGCTCTCTAATACACCAAATCCGATATAGTTTCCTTCACTCTCACCGGCAGCCCGCTGGTCGATATGCACGATACGGTTGCCGCATTCATAATAAACATGAGATGATGCAGAAAAATCTACCTCCGGATGGGTGCGGTACCCATGAAACATCAGCACCGTTCCTTTTGCTCCCGGCTGATCCATCAGGCGGGCATGTAACCTCAAACCATCCTCAGACTGAATATAAATATCTTCTGCTTTCTGCTGATTGATCCATGCAATGCCTTCCTGAATTTCATCATAATACTGATCCCAGACGGTTCCTTTTAATGCCTCACGATCATGGATATTCAACTCATGTCCACGGCAAATGGCGGTCCTGAATCCGACATATCCGATGGCAAACCATCCACATATAATTACTGCTGCAATGATACACACTACAATCCACACCATGTTTTTACTCCTGTTGTTCTTTTTCATAAGGAAAGCAGATGTTTCCACCTGCTCCCCTTTCTTCTATCGTATTTTTCTGCAAGAATCTCCTTTTTCCAGAGTCATCTTTTTACCAGATGTATTCTAGTTCCCTGAAATTTCATCAATCATTCTGATCTCTTCATCCGTAAATCCGGCACTTTCAATCACTTTAATATTATCTAAGATCTGCTGCGGTTTGGATGCTCCGATCAGCACACTTGTCACCACATCATCCTTTAATACCCATTTCAATGCCATCTGTGCCAGACTCTCTCCTCGCTGTTTTGCAATTTCATTCAATGCCTGAATCTGATGAATCTTACTGTCCGTAAACTGCTCTTTTTTCAGGAAACGGCCATCTGTATTGACGCGGCTGTCTGCCGGAATGCCATTCATATAACGGTCTGTCAGCATGCCCTGTGCCAGCGGACTGAAGGCGATAATTCCCTTGCCCTCTTCCTGAGCAGCCTGCTTTAATCCATTCTGCTCAATGGTCCGGTCAAAAATGGAATATCGGTTCTGATTGATCACAAACGGACAATGCAGCTCTCTCATAATAGCAGCTGCACGTTTCATGGTCTCACCGTCATAATTGGAAATACCCGCATACAGTGCTTTTCCACTTTTTACAGCCTGATCCAACGCTCCCATGGTCTCTTCCAGCGGTGTGTTCGGATCCATCCGGTGATGATAATAAATATCCACATAATCAAGCCCCAGTCTCTCCAGACTCTGATCCAGACTGGCCAACAGGTATTTGCGGCTTCCCCAGTCACCATATGGTCCTTTCCACATATCATAACCGGCTTTTGTACTGATGATCAACTCATCTCGATATGGTCTGAAATTCTCTTTCAAAAGCTTTCCGACATTTGCCTCTGCACTTCCGTACTCCGGTCCGTAATTATTTGCCAGATCAAAATGTGTAATGCCGTTGTCAAAAGCAGTAAACACCATCTGGCGCATATTTTCATAAACTCCTGTGTCTCCAAAATTATGCCAGAATCCAAGGGAAACTTCCGGCAGCTTCAGACCACTTTTTCCACAGCGGTTATACACCATTTTGTCATATCTTGTCTCTTTTGCCTGATACATGTACGCTCCTCCTCATGATAACTTTTGCTCTATGTCAGACATTGTACCACTGCACCGATACTTTTTCTACTCAAAATTCTCTGTGTAAATTAAGAACTCCAGTAATTTTTTCTTGGGGAGCGATTGGTAGCGACCGAGACAAAATTACCGGAGTTCCTATTAAAACCTTAAGATGATAAATTTTAAGCCACCTGAAAACAAGAATTTATGCTCCGAGCAACACTGCCATGATCGGTATCGTCACCAGCGACACGATCGTAGAAATTGCCACACTGATGGACGCTGATCGGCTCTGTCTCGGATACGGTGCCGCACCCATAGCAACCAGTGACGCAACCGGCATACCTGCACCAATGGTACAAATATTGATCAGAGTCACATCTTTTGTTACCAGATGCATGAACAGCCAAACGATCACCGGCATCACAGCCAGACGAATCGGAAGCATCGGCCAGATGGCTTTCTCTTTTTTGATATCACCAAGAGATGCCGCTGCCATGGACGCTCCGATGATGATCATGGACAACGGTGTCGTGATATTTCCGACAAATCCAACGCAGACATAGAAAATATCCGGCATTGGAATATTTGCGAAATAAATTACCAGTGACGCAACAGAAGCAATAATTCCATTATTGATAAAACTGCGGAAATTCAGTTTTTCTTTTACAAAGTTGCCGGACTCAATGGCCGCATCTTTTTTCAATAAATGCAGTCCCATGGAGAAGAACAGAATACTGAACGGCATGTTAAAGATTGTAATATAAAAAATCGCGCTGTCGCCATACAGAGCCTGTACGACCGGATAACCCATGAAAGAATTGTTTGAAAAAATAAGCATACACATGTATGTTCCACGCAGATGCGCCGGTACGCGCATCAGCTTTGTAATGATCCAGGCCATGATTGGGAAGATCACATACATCACCACGCCTGCTAAAAACAACTTTAACACCATACCGGTATCATCATGTGACACCGTAGAAAGACTGTTTAAAATAATACATGGACATGTGATCTGCACGATCATACTGGAAAGTTTTGCATTTACTTCCTTGGTCAGAATGTTTTTCTTAAACAAATAGAAACCAATCAGCATTGCAATCAATAATTTACACATCGTAGTTACAATTGTCATAGCTTCATCTCCCATTTCCGGCAGCCATTTATCCGCTGCCAAATCTCATTTTAATAACTCAAATCATATATTATGCATCATTTTCTAATATCAAGTGTATCACAGCGCTTTCTGTTTGTCATCACTAATTTTGGTCTTACCAGTTATACAACTGCATTTTCCACGATTTGCTCAGAAAATGGCGGATTTTCGTGGTTCTGTTGTACACAAAGTCAATAAACTATGGTATATTTATATCATTACAGTTGCGATGATCTTTTCAAAAAAACACATCGCCATACATAAGGAGGATATGTAGAATATGAAAAAATTCATTCAAGAATTCAAAGAATTTGCCTTAAAAGGCAACATGATGGATCTTGCCATTGGTATGATCATCGGTAGTGCATTTACCGGCATTGTAAATTCTCTGGTAAATGACATCATCAATCCGATTCTCGGTATTTTTACCGGAAAGATTGACTTTTCCAATCTGTTTATCACTCTGGACGGTTCCCATTATGAGACACTGGACGCTGCGGAAAAAGCTGGTGCCGCTGTATTCAAATACGGTTCCTTCATTTCCAACGTGATCAACTTTATCATCATGGCACTGGTTGTCTTCTGTATCGTGAAGTTTTTGAACAAACTGCGCAAACCGGCACCGGAAACTCCGGAAGAGCCAACCACCAAACAGTGTCCATACTGTATGTCTGAGATCAATATTGAGGCAACACGCTGCCCGAACTGTACATCATCCCTGATTGATGTAAATGCAGACGAATTGAAGTAGACTTGCAAAAGAATGTAAATACATCCTTAAATGTTATGATTTAAAATCTATCTGCTTTTATGGCAAAATCTGTTTGTTTTTTAAGGCAGATTGGATCTTATGTATTTTTTTAGAAATGAGGGCTTGAACTATGTGGGCTTACGAAAGTGTATTTTATCAAATTTATCCATTGGGCTTCTGCGGAGCACCTTTTGAAAATGACGGTGTGCTGACACCGCGCATCCGAAAGG
>CAVAFS010000319.1:0-2598 GCA_963587975.1 Bulleidia sp.
ATATATATAACCCATAAATGTCCATTTCTTTAAATTTATTACTTATCCGAAATATGCATAAACAAAAAATACAGATGAGATATGGATCCCACAAATGTCCGTAAGTTATCCTATAAATATCCGTTTCTTATAAAAATAGAGGTATGAAGGATTTTATAACCGCAATAATTCCAACAATTCCTCTTTTGAAAAAGATGGATTACCAAGACGATCACCACTTAGGATCTGTTCGGCAAGTTCTGCCTTCTGCTCTTGCAATTTAATGATATTTTCTTCGATACTGTTTTTGGCAATCAGTTTGTACACCAATACTCTGTTTTTCTGGCCGATACGGTGGGCCCGGTCAGTAGCCTGATTCTGTACGGCGGTGTTCCACCAGGGATCGTAATGAATCACGATATCTGCTGCTGTCAGATTTAATCCGGTGCCGCCGGCTTTCAGGGAAATGAGAAATACCGGAGTGTTGTCCTGATTAAATTCTGTAACCAGACGAATGCGCTCCTGCTTGGAGGTAGAACCGGTCAGCATGAAAAATGGAATGTTACTTTTTTTCAGTTTGTCAGCAATGCAGTCAAGCATAGTTGTAAATTGTGAAAATACAAGCAGTTTATGGCCGGATTCAGTTGCATTTTGGATCAGGTCAATACAAAGATCCAGTTTGGCAGATCCAGCGGTGTAATTTTCATATAACAAAGACGGATCACAGCAGAGCTGTCGCAAGCGGGTCAGTTCCGAAAGAATCTGCAGTTTGGAATGATTGAATTCTTCCGGGGACTGTTTGGAAAGCAGCATTTGTAGGCGTTGTACATGGGCCTGATACAGTTCTTTCTGCTCTCCTTCCATCGGTGCATACATATTTTTTTCAAGTTTATCCGGTAAATCCTTTAATACGTCTTTTTTCAGACGACGCAGGATAAATGGTGCGATCATCTTCTGGATCCGATGCAGTGCGTCTTCATCGTTTTGCTGCATGATCGGAAGTTCCAGCTCTTCCCGGAATCTGGAGTAGGAAAACAGATAGCCGGACATCAGGTAATCAAAGATGCTCCACAACTCTCCCAGTCGGTTTTCTACCGGAGTGCCTGTCAGAGCCAGACGAAACCGGGAGTCGATTTGTTTGACCGCCTGAGCTGCTTTGGTAGTGGCATTTTTGATAAACTGTGCTTCATCAATGATCTGATAATCAAAAGATATTTCTTTGTACAATTCAATATCCCGGCGCAGCAGATCATAGGAAGTAATGAAAATACGTCCGTTTTCATCATTTGCAGAGGCCAGGAGTTCTTTTCGCTCCGCTGCTGTTCCGGCAACGGTACAAACAGGCAGTTCCGGTGCAAACTGCTGACATTCCTGTGCCCAGTTATAGACCAGGGAAGCCGGGCAGACGATCAGCGTGTTTGCTGAAGTCTGTGCCATTTCTATATAATGCGCATACAGAAATACGATGACCTGCAGTGTCTTACCAAGTCCCATGTCATCGGCCAGAATGCCGCCAAAACCGTTGGCATGTAAAGTCTCAAGCCAGAGATATCCTTTTTTTTGATATTCCCGCAGAATTTTAACGTATTTCTCCGGTACTTCGAAGTCGCTGTCTTCCACTGTGCGCATATTTCGGATCAGTTCACGGAATCCACGGCTTTTGTTCACCGGTACAGATTCGTCATCGCGAAGCTGCGCATCCAGATAAAGGGCACGGAATTTGGGCAGAGAAATATGACCGGAGGCAAGCTGCTGTTCTGTCAGCATCAGTCCCTGTTGAAGCTGAGCCAATGTGTCGAGACTGCCCTCTTCCATACTTACAAATTGTCCGGATTTCAGCCGGTAAAAATTCTTTTTTCGGTCGTATTTTGACAGCAGAAAAGCAAGCTGTTCCAGATCCATACCTTCAGATTCCAGGTCAAAATCAAGTAAATTGCCGTTCAGTGATACACCCAGAGATACTTTTGGTGGCTGGATCACCTGAATTTTTTTCAACTGGTCTGAGATATATACATCGGCAACCGTTTCGCATTCCATCAGTCCGCGGGTCAGAAATTCATAAATCATGCCGTCATCTTCGGCGATGGCCGGAAGGCCACTCAGATCATCTGTGGCGTTACAATAACCGGAAATCAGGGAAGCTATTTTGGCTTCTTCCCGAATATTGCGGTTTTGACGTATTTTATCTGAATGGAATACATGGTATTCACGGTCGGAACCATAGTCGGCCACCAGATCGCAGGTAATAATATCCTTTTGCGGCAGATCCAGATAGAGTCGAAAGGAAACATCATCCGGCAGATATGTTTCCGGAAGAAATCCGTTCATGGTGACCTGGTAGGATTTTTCTAATTCCGGAAGCATTTCCCTGGTAAAAAGAGGAAGATCCGATTCTGCAATAAAGGATTCTCCACGACACCATCCAGTCATCCGGTCTTCAAACAGATTGATGGCTTCATGGGTGCGGCGGCTGGTCCGATAAATTTTATAATCTTTAAAAATATAATTCCAGTCGCGGCTTGCAATGGAAGGAACCGGCTCCAATGACAGTTGGATTCCATCTTCCACTGCCGTTATCAGCAGGTTTTTCTGATAGGTATCTGTGGTTGGATACCAGAG
>CAVAFS010000320.1:0-8231 GCA_963587975.1 Bulleidia sp.
GCCTTACCATTTGGCGATGGGCCATTACTTGTTATCGAGGATTTTGTTTGAAGTGTTTGCCTCATGTCCTGTCGACAAGTGTTATTATAGGGCAAGTTCCCGAGGATTGCAACCCCTTTTTTGAAAAAACTGCGTTTGAATTTTTGAGTTATTTTTAATAATAATCTGACATTTTTGCGATAAAAACAAAATGAGAGAAAAGTATCGATTAAAAAATGATTTCACCGTCAACAATACCGAATTCCTCCAAATCTTCGGAATCCATGACCGCGCGCCCGCTGGTGGATTCTGTGATCTGAGCACAGAAATCCGTGAATTTTTCCTCCGGAACCATTAAATCCAGGGTGACATTATCTGTATATTGGGTGTCCAGGGTGAAAATCTGGTTCTGTGCAACCAGATACTGGAGTTTTCCGATGCCATTATAATCTGTTGTGACATGTAATTTGTGTCCGAACTGCTTTTCAATGATAGTACTTGCAGCCAGTCCGGCCTGGGTAGCTGCCTGATAAGCCCGGACCAGTCCGCCGGTTCCCAGCAATGTGCCGCCGAAATAGCGTGTGACAACCACGATACAGTTGTGGATCTCTTCCCGGAGCAGTACATCCAGAATTGGGCGGCCGGCGGTGCCGGAAGGTTCCCCGTCGTCGCTGCAACGGGTGCATTCATTATTTTTTCCTATGGTGTAAGCGTGGCAGTTGTGACGCGCATCCCAGTATTCTTTTTTTATCTTATTTAAGAAGGCAACGGCTTCTTCTTCTGAATTGACAGGAAGAGTGTGGGCGATAAAACGGGATTTTTTTTCTTCGATCTCACCCTGGCCGGCCTGATATAATATTTTATAACTCATGGTGTTCCTTTCTTTTTGTAGATCTGCATGGCTTTGAATATAGACAGTATATCGCATTAATGGTAAGATAGGCAATATAAGATTGATGAATGGAACATGGATCAAAGAGGAAAAGTAAGAAATACAGATGGCGTAATTATTGGAGGAAATATATGAACTATGGAAGAAAGCAGGCTGCGCGAAGGCGCTGGGAACTGACATCCCGCGGTACTGTGATGCGGCGAAAGGTCAAATCGCTGACGCTGCTGATCATATTACTTATTTTCGTGCTTGGACTTGGCTATGGTGGTTACCGTGGCTATCAGTATGTGGAGCAGATGATCGCGGAAGCGCCGGATATTAACG
The DNA here is from genome assembly GCA_963587975.1 of Bulleidia sp. Lineage (GTDB taxonomy): Bacteria > Bacillota > Clostridia > Lachnospirales > Lachnospiraceae > Eubacterium_I. The sequence continues at coordinate 1,196 of CAVAFS010000320.1, forward strand.
AGATCGACGCGACCCCATCGGGATATATGTCGACCGTTCTGGATGCAGATGGAAATGTGACGGCACAGCTGGTTGGAACCGGATCGAACCGTGTTTATGTGACACTGGAGGAAATCCCGGTAGATCTGCAATATGCCTTTGTGGCTATCGAGGATGAACGTTTTTATGAACATAACGGAATTGATCTGAGGGGAATTGTCCGGGCTGTCGCAAAGGGACTGACAACAGGACATTTTTCAGAAGGTGCCAGCACCATCACGCAGCAGCTGCTGAAAAATAATGTATTTGAAGGCTGGACGACAGAAGATTCTTCCCAACGCGTGAAACGTAAATTGCAGGAACAATATCTGGCCATGGAGCTGGAGAAAAAAGTATCCAAGGACTGGATCATGGAAAATTACCTGAACACCATTAATCTTGGACAGAATACGCTTGGCGTGCAGGCTGCATCCCGCCGTTATTTTGGCAAAGATGTATCAGAACTGAATCTGTCTGAGTGCGCTGTAATTGCGGGAATCACGCAAAACCCATCCAAATACAATCCGATTTCTCACCCGGATGATAATGCGGCGCGCCGGGAAAAAGTATTGAAAAATATGAAAGATCAGGGATATATCGACGAAGCAGAATATGAGGCTGCTCTGGCGGATGATGTGTATGACCGGATTCAGGAAACCAATACAAAATGGCAGAACAGTGATGCAAATGTTACATCCTATTTTGTGGATTCCCTGACAGATGAGATTATTGATGATCTGCAGGAGGAACTTGGATATTCCGAGGCACAGGCCTATAAAGCACTTTATAGCGGCGGTCTGACTATTTACTCCACACAGGATCCGAAAATTCAGGCAGTCTGTGACACACAGATCAATAATGACAGCAATTATGATATTCGGAATAAAGTTTCATTTTCCTATGCATTATCAATTCAGCAGACGGATGGATCCGTGGAACATTTCAGTGAGCAGAGTTTGTTGGCTTATTATAAGAAGCAATACAGTAATTATAATCTGAATTATACATCAGAATCTGATGCACAGGAGGCCATTGATGCGTACCGTGAAGTCCTGTTGCAGGACGGTGGTATTGTGGTAGGTGAAAATGTGATATTTACAGTACAGCCGCAGGCTTCTGTGACGATTATTGACCAGAGCACCGGACAGGTGAAAGCACTGGTTGGCGGCCGCGGAGAAAAGACAGCCAGCAAGACGCTGAACCGTGCATCGGGAACAACCCGTCAGCCGGGATCAACATTTAAAATCCTGACAGCTTATGCACCGGCCCTTGAGAGTGGAAAATATACGTTGGCAACGACTGTGCTGGATGAGCCGATCACTTACAAATCCGGCCAGACGATACACAATGCGGATGGAAAATATCGTGGTTACACAAGTATCCGGGAAGCAATTCAGGATTCTGTTAACGTTGTTGCCATTAAAACAGTGGATGATATCACACCGCAGACTGGTTATGAGATGGCAAAGAAATTTGGCATTTCCACATTGACAAAGAATGATGCGGTAGAATCGCTGCCGCTTGGTGTTGGAAGTGTCAGCAACCTGGAACTGGCAGCTGCTTTTGAAGTTATGCCAAATCAGGGTGTTTACAAGGAACCTGTTTTGTATACAAAGATTCTGGATCAGGACGGAAATGTCCTTCTGGAGAAGAAACCGAAGAAACACAGAGTGATCAAGGACAGTACGGCGTTTCTTCTGACATCCGCAATGGAAGATGTTGTGAAAAAAGGAAGTGGAAAGCTTGCGGATTTCGAGACGATGCCGATTGCCGGAAAAACCGGTACAGCTGGAACTACAGAGGCAGCCAGAGATGCATGGTTTGCGGGGTATACTCCTTACTATACCGGTGTGGTATGGTGTGGTTATGACGATAATTCTGAGCTGGAATCCAATCGCTCTCCGAAAATCCTCTGGCGTAATATTATGAAGAGCCTGCACGAAGGATTGGAGTACAAAGAGTTCGAGCAGCCGGATGATGTGGTGGAGAGCAGCGTGTGCCAGACTTCCGGAAAAATTGCCATTAAAGGCGTGTGTCCGAAAGTGACCACAGAATATTTTGAAGAAGGAACAGAACCTTCCGAGAAGTGTGATCTGCACCAGACGGCAGTCATCTGTAAAGACTCCGGTCTTCTGGCTGGTGATTATTGCCCGGAGAGCAGCAAAGAGACAAAAGCTTTTGTAAAAGGTGCTTCCGGTGAGAACAAGATGCCGACAGAGGTATGTGATGTGCATACGGGAGAAAGTCTGCTGGATCAGATTCTGGATGCGGTGACATCGGCAGTTGGACAGGTAAATTCAGATACCGGCCAAACGCAGCAGAACTAAACGACAGGAAACAGTGAGAAACAGAATTGTTACAATTCTGTTTCTCTTTTTGTATTGTAAAAAAAGTATAAAATCTGTATGTATCAAGGGTTTGCCACTTGACAGCAAAAAATGTAATTGTTATAATTACAACCGTTGAATGTAACAAAATTGTAATAAATGAAACGAAAAGTAATATATAGAAAAACGATTGTGAGGAAAGAATGATGAAATTCAGAAATAGAAAAGTAACCGCCTGTCTGTTATTAAGTACCCTGATGCTGACCCTTGGAGCAAATAGTGCCCAGGCTGCACCGGCTGATCTGTCAGCAGCTGCTGCACCGGTTTCAGGAGTATCTTTGCTGGTTGCCCAGGCAAATGTACAGAGTGAAGCTGCTGAAGCTCAGGCTGCTCAGAACCTCGGTGTTGCACAGGTAGACAATTATCTGAACGTGCGTGAGAATGCATCCACAGACAGCAGTGTAGTTGGAATTATGAAAAAAGATGCAGTTGCTGAGATTACCGGAGAGCAGGATGGCTGGTATCAGATTTCATCCGGTTCTATTACAGGATATGTAAAAGCAGAATATCTGACCGTTGGTGATCAGGCCTTACTTGATTCTGTAAAAAGCAGAAAAGCACAGATTAATACGGAGACACTGAAAGTCCGCAGTGAGGCTTCCACAGATGCATCTGTTGTAACATTAGTTGGACAGGACGATCAGCTTTCTGTAACTGATGAGCAGACACCGGGTTGGATCAAAGTACAGACCTCGGACGGGGAAGGATATATTTCCGCTGATTATGCAACCGTAGCGGATACCTATCAGTATGCAGAAAAACCACAGACAGAATCCGGTGAATCAGGATCTAAAAGTTCTGTAGCAAGTTATGCATTACAGTTTGTCGGCAATCCTTATGTATGGGGTGGCACAAGCCTGACAAAAGGGGTAGACTGCTCCGGATTTGTAATGCAGGTTTATGCACATTATGGAATCTCACTGCCGCATTCTTCTTCAGCACTGCGCGGTGTAGGACGTGGCGTAAGCTATTCAGAGGCACAGCCGGGTGATATTGTATGCTACAGCGGACACGTTGGCATTTATATCGGTGGCGGACAGATCGTACATGCAAGTAATCCGCGTGATGGAATTAAGGTATCTTCCGCTACTTATAAAAACATTCTGGCCGTACGTCGTGTAATGAATTACTTTCTTTTGTGGATTAGAATAATAAGTTGTGAAAAAGAATTCAGCCTATTTTGCCTCAGTCGCTAACAATCGCTCCTTGAGGAAAAATAGGCTGAATTCTTTCTACTACATTGTGAATGTACTCCGATAGATTAAAGTTGATAGGACATTTGATATTATAGATAGTCAGCTAAAAATATAACAGTGATAAACCAGATTTTTTGTTATTACTTAAGAATATTCTGAGAAAATAGATTTATGTGGCTGTAGAAAATAAGATAATGTGCCTGAACATGATAGGAGAAAAGTCATGGGTTATTTTGTTATGTAAATGCGAGAGTGAGGACTGGGTTCTATGTAAGCGATTTAGGGAACGACTGAGTTTTACAAGGTTTTGCGCGAGTGGGAACCGACCGGCTTTTATGAGAGGTGGGAACGAGCGCGATGAAACCGCTGTGAAACGAGGGAAGTGAGTGACTAGCGTCATAGAACCCAGTCCTCACTCTCGCTTTAATAACCTCCACGTTTTACAAATTCCCCCGAAATATGTTGATAACGTGCATAACTTTGTGCATAAATGCGAAAAATGTAGGTTGTCCCGCAATTTTTTTGGCTAAAAATGAATTTTACTTGACGTATGGGTACAATTATTGTATAAAGGTGCAATGGAGAATTATTCCTGAAATAAGAAAAAAGAAATGGGACAAAATGAGTAGTAGAAAAGAACTGGCAGGCGTACGGATCGATATCTGCGGCCTGCGGGAAGCACTTCATAGAATAGAACATTATGTAAAATCAGAGGGACTGCATGCGGTGGAATCTGTGTCCATGAAGACCATTGTGACAGCCGGCGAAAATGAGATTGTTCGCCAGTGTCTGGATGATATGGATCTGGTGATCCCTTCTGACAAAGAAATTCTGATGGAACTTGGTGTGACATCCAGGCAATGGCTGGATGAGGCACGGGAGCATCGGTTTGCATATGAAGCATTACGAACCGTGGCGAGAGAACGCCACAGTATTTATCTGCTGACAGAGAAACGGGAGCAGATGGATATGCTGTGTCAGTATATGGAAGAATCTTTCGGAGCCTACAGTGGCATTTGTGGAGATGCTGTCTGGGCAGAATGCGAGGGAGATACGGAGCGTATTGTAAACGAGATCAACGCAGTGGCTCCGCATATGCTGCTTGTCATGCTGCCGACACCGGTGCAGGAGACGTTTCTGGCAGAACATAGAAAAATGCTGAATATTCGCCTGTGGTTTGGCGTGGGTACGGAGAATACTCTCGCGGGAAGAAAACTGAGACCGGTTGGAATTATGCGGAAATTACTGGCACATCGTAAGATGAAGCGCCAGATCCAGTCTAACAGGGAAGAGTAGACTTACCAAGATGCATAGAAGAATGCCGGGAGCATTCTTGATAGAGATAGATTTTTATAGTTTGCAGGGTAAAGGAGAAGGCTGCAAAATAAGGGGGACATATGAAAAAAGGATTACAGAATGGATGGCTGCAGGACATCCTTTTTATGGTGGTTGGAACTGTGATCATCGCACTGGCGGTGAAATGTGTGTTTGAACCGCTGGATATGGTAACCGGAGGCTTTTCCGGTCTGGCAATTTTGATAAAAGCGATGACTTCACATCTTGTGGATGGTGGAATTCCGCTTGGTGTGACATCTTTTGTACTGAACGTACCGATTTTTATCTGGGCCTTTTGGAAAAAAGGAAAACAATTTGCAGGAAAATCTTTTGTGGCAATGATTTTATTGTCCATCTGGCTGGCTGTGATTCCCGCCTGGGATCTGTCACAGCAGGATCTGCTGATTGGGTGTCTCTTTGGCGGTGGGCTGATGGGACTTGGTGTCGGCCTGGTGCTCCGGGCACATTGTACCACCGGAGGAACCGATATGCTGGCGGCGTTGCTTCATATCCGGTTGAAGCAGTATTCGCTCATTCAGATCATGCAGGTGATCGACGCATTGATCGTGATTGCAGGTCTGTATCTGTTTGGGCTGAAAATTGCACTTTATGCAATATTTGCAATATTTGTTACCATGAAAGTATCCGATATCACGGTGGAAGGTCTGAATACGTCCCGTGCGGTATATATCATGTCAGATAAATCGGAAGAAATCGCACAGGCACTGATGTCAGGGCTTGACCGGGGAGTTACGGGACTGAACGCAAAAGGCATGTATACGCATAAGGAACGCTGCATGCTGCTTTGCGTTGTTTCAAAGAAACAGATGGTATATCTGAAGGAAACCGCCATGCAGATTGACCCGGAGGCATTTCTGATCATCAGTGATGCCAGGGAAGTATGGGGAGAGGGATTTCAGTCCTACGCGGATAAAATGTGAACAAAGTATAAAAATTGGGGAAATGCATAAAAAAAATTGCATTTCCTCTTTACTTTTTTGGGGGTGTTGTCTTAAAATAGAGATGCATATAAAAAATGTATGTAAAAAAGAGAATTGGTTATTGTGAATGTTGTATAAAAATGTGCAGGGGGACTTTTCATTATGATTTCAAATCAGATATTGCAAAATACGATCGATGGATTAAAAAATATTACAAGGATAGATTTGTGTATCATTGATACAGAAGGAAAAATCCTTGCGACTACATTTTCGGAGGCAGACCGCTATGTGGGTTCCGCTATGGCACTGGTAGATTCACCGGCAGACAGCCAGGTAGTATCCGGATGTCATTTTTTCAAGGTGTTTGATGAGCATCAGCTGGAGTACATTTTGCTGGCCAACGGAGACAGTGATGACGTATATATGATTGGAAAGATTGCAAGTTTTCAGATCCAGAATCTGCTGGTTGCTTACAAAGAACGGTTTGATAAAGACAATTTTATCAAGAACCTGCTGCTGGATAACCTGCTTCTGGTAGATATTTACAATCGTGCCAAGAAACTTCATATTGAAACTGATGTGCGAAGAGTGGTATATATAGTAGAGACCAATCGCGACAAAGAAGGAAATGAACTGGAGAAGGTACGCAGTATCTTTGAAGGAAAAAATAAAGATTTTGTGACTGCGGTAGATGAAAAAAATATTATCGTGGTCAAGGAAGTGGAAGGTTCCGATACCGCAAATGACCTGAATAAGACAGCAGAAGTGATCCTTGGATTGTTCAAAGGCGAAGCGGATGTGCATATCGCATACGGTACCGTGGTTAATGAGATCAAGGAAGTGTCCAGATCCTACAAGGAAGCACGTATGGCACTGGATGTCGGAAAAATCTTCTTCGAGGAGCGCAATATCATCGCGTACTCCGCACTGGGAATCGGCCGTCTGATCTATCAGCTGCCATTGCCGCTGTGCAAGATGTTTATCAAAGAAATTTTCGGTGGAAAATCCCCGGATGACTTTGATGAGGAGACACTGACCACCATCAATAAGTTCTTTGAGAACAGCCTGAATGTATCTGAGACATCACGTCAGTTATACATTCATAGAAATACTCTGGTATATCGTCTGGATAAGCTGCAGAAGAGTACCGGTCTTGACC
>CAVAFS010000321.1:0-6899 GCA_963587975.1 Bulleidia sp.
ATCTTACCCCTGATGCGTTTTGTCTGCTGTATTTCAAAATACATTTTTTATTAAATAGTATCTTTTTTCTCACTACATACTGCGCAGTAACTGACCTATCTGACGAATCTGCTTACGATGTTCTGTAAAAAAGCGGTTCAATGCCTCGCAGTATCTGCTGCGTCCCTGCTGTTCCTCCCAGACCCAGTCACGTTTACATCCACCATGGCACAGATCCTCATTTGGACAGACCTCACACTTTTTACTTCTCTTTTCCACTGATTCGGTCAGAAATTTTCCCTGTTCCAGTCGTTTCAGTAACTCACCAAAATCATCCTGAACGATTGTACCAAGATAATGTTCGGAATCTGCATAAAAATCGCAGGGATATACGGTTCCATCCCGTTCAACTACAAAATAGCTGCCACATCTTCCATTCATAGAACAGGTATCCACCGGCTGTCCCATCAAAAGGCGTACCCAGTTGTCAAAATGACGAATGCTGATGTATTCTCCCTGCATAAAATCTTCATACCAGCAGGAAAACAGCTCTTTCAAAAATTTATAATAAGATTCCGAATCCAAAGATTCTTCTCCACTTCCCTGTACTTCCAATCTGGAGTCCATACATGGAATAAACTGTAAATACTCGAACCCTGCTTTTTTATAAAACTGATACATTTTCTTTGCCCGCAGCGCCGAATATTTTGTGATAACCGTAAGAATGTTTACCGGTATTCCTTCCTGCATCATCCGTTTTGCATTTCCAATAACCGACTCAAATGTACCCTCTCCCTGACAGGTCTGACGGTATTTGTCCTGAATATATTTCGGACCATCCAATGATATTCCAACAAGGAAATGGTTGTCCCTCAGAATTTGAATATATCGTTCGCTCAACAGTGTTCCGTTTGTCTGAATACTGTAAGAAACCTTTGCATGCACAATTTTTTCCCTGGCATATGTGATAAACCGCTCATAAAACGCTTCGCCTGCCAGAAACGGTTCTCCCCCCTGAAATGCAAAAAGAATTTCTTTTGCTCCGGATTCTGCCGCTTTCTCTATCAATTGTTTCATAACCTCATCGGACATACATTTTTCTCCACAGGTTCCATCATTTAATTCTTTATAAAAACAATATTTACAGTCAATATTACAAAGCCCCGATACCGGTTTTACAAGAATACTCAAAAATTTCATAAACAGCTACCTCCCTCTCCAACATTGTCTTTCTTGTCTTTCTATGATATCATCAGTATACAAAAAAGTAATCATTCATTTCTGTATTTTAAATGACATATGGAGGTTTTTATGTTTACAAAAGATTTACTGCGACAGACAGAATTTGGGAAAAGACTATCCGACATCCAGCTTGATGCTGTCTATCCAATCCTGTCCAGAAATACGTTTTCCAGAGAGTATAAGCAAGGGGATATTGTACGCCAGTTTGGTACACAGCAAAACTATATCATGCTCATTACCAAAGGCGTCGTAAAGTCTTATAACTTCACGAGACGTGGAGAACGCATCTTTTTTTACTATTTTTCAACCGGTTCCACCATTGGTCTGCTATCCTGTATGAGTCCAACCGAAGTCTCCATGGCAGAAGACATTGCTGACAAAGATACAAGCATGATCTATATTCCGAAATCAAATTTTCAGGAGGCTTGCCGCTTGATTCCATCCTTTGAATCGATTTTATTTCATACGGTATGTGACCTGGCTCAGCGACAGATTGAGATCACCATTCTGTCCCGCTGCAAATATGCCAAAGACCGGTTATGTCTTTACTTACTGCATGAATACTCCCTTCACCATTCTACTGTGATTCCATTTCATTTTACGATAGAATCACTGGCCAACTATCTGAGTCTGACCCGGTCAGTACTCTCCAAAGAATTGCACTCTCTGGAAGATGAAGGGGTGATTGAGCTTCGGAAAAAAGAGATTCTTATTAAAGATCTTGAGAAATTAAAAGAATATGTCTGATCACTCAGACGCCATACAATTTTTAGCATAAAGAAAAGCGCCCTGCAAAGGACGCTTTTCTTTCGCTCACAAGTATTTATAAATTAAGGAATGGTGTATTATTCGTGGCAGTGTGCACAGTCTACAGACTGGAATTTCTCATGATCGTACTCAATGCCGTTTTTGTCATAGTAATCTTTTACTGCTGCCTTTACTGCTTCCTCAGCAAGTACGGAACAGTGAATTTTTGCTGGTGGAAGTCCGTCAAGTGCCTCTACTACTGCACGGTTGGACAGTTCCAGAGCTTCGTCAATCTTTTTACCTTTGATCATCTCTGTAGCCATGGAGCTTGTTGCGATGGCAGAACCACATCCGAATGTGTTGAATTTTACATCTGTGATTGTCTGGTCATCATCAACTTTGATATACATTCTCATGATATCGCCACATTTTGCGTTTCCTACTTCGCCGACTCCGTCAGCATCTTCCATTTTACCTACGTTTCTCGGATTCTGAAAATGATCCATTACTTTTTCACTATATAACATGTTTTTTCTCTCCTTTTTCCAATTCATCCCAAACCGGTGACATATTTCTTAAATAAGTTACAATCTTCGGTAATTCTTCTAATACGTAGTCCACTTCTTCCTGTGTGTTGTACTCAGATAAGGATAAACGAAGGGAACCATGTGCTACTTCGTGCGGCAGTCCGATTGCAAGAAGTACATGGGACGGATCTAAGGAACCGGATGTACATGCAGAACCGGAAGATGCTGCGATACCTTTCATGTCAAGCATCAGTAACAGGGACTCGCCCTCGATGCCTTCAAAACAGAAGTTTACATTACCCGGAAGACGTTTTGTGCGGTCTCCGTTTAATTTGGAATGCGGAATGGTCAGCAGGCCTTCGATCAGACAGTCACGTAATGCTGTCATTTTTGCTGCGTTCTCTTCCTGATGTGCCAGAACATCTTTTAATGCTGCTGCCATACCTACGATTGCAGGAATGTTCTCTGTGCCGGCACGTTTTCCACGCTCCTGTGCACCACCTTCGATGATGTTGGAAAGCAGGATTCCTTTTCTTGCATACAGGAAACCAACTCCTTTTGGTCCGTGGAATTTATGTGCAGATGCAGACATCATGTCGATATTCTGCTCTTTTACATTGATTGGAAGATGTCCAACAGCCTGTACGGCATCTGTATGGAAATATACACCTTTTTCTTTGCAGATCGCACCGATCTCAGCGATTGGCTGGATGCTTCCGATCTCATTATTTGCATACATAATTGTTACAAGACATGTATCCGGGCGAATAGCTGCTTCAACTTCCTCTAAACGAACCATACCATTCTCATGAACATCCAGATATGTTACTTCGTAACCTTCTTTTTCCAGTTTCTGCAGTGTATGAAGTACTGCATGATGCTCGAAAGCAGTAGAAATAATGTGTTTTTTATTTCTGCGTGCACCCCATTTTGCTGCAGATACGATTGCCTGATTGTCAGCCTCGCTTCCGCCGGAAGTGAAATAAATCTCATTCGGCTGTGCTCCGATACAGGCTGCGATCTCCTCTCTTGCTTTCTCCAGTACTTCCTTGGATTTCTGTCCAGGAGTATGAAGACTTGATGCGTTTGCATATACGTTTTCCAGACATGGGATCATAGCGTCCAATGCAACCTGGCTCATTTTTGTCGTTGCCGCATTATCAAAATATACGTTCATAGTCCCTCACACTTTCTATCTTAGTTTGTATTTTTAGCTGTTTGTTTCTTAATTCCTGGATATATTATCATAGTATTCCCCTAATGTCAATAGGAATTAAGGTGTTTAATATAAAGAACAAGTGAGATAGAAACTCCAATGCCGGCACGAATGATTTTCTATCTGCGCTGCGCCGCTTATTACCGACCGCTCCCGCGAACTCCCCCGCAAAACCAGCGGGCTCAAACACACTCCCGCGGTCGGGCTATGCTCGCTTCGATAACGAAAATCACTCTACCGCCTTGCCTTGGAGTTTTTATCTCATCTTGTTCCATTTACACTATGCCCCCCTACATGTCACACGTGCATATCAGTTTATTAAACCAATAAGCATTATGCTACACATGCAAATTACATTCACTAGCTTTGACTATACAAGAATTTTCATATATGATTCGTAAATGTAGCATAAATAATAATATTTTTCACAACGTAAATAGAGAAAACGAAGAATCCTGTCAGGCTAAGCGATTCAGCGAACGACTGAGTTTTGCGAGTTTTGCGCGAGTGGGAAGTGACCAGCTTTTATAGGAGCTGAGAACGAGCGCGATAAAACCGAAGCAAAACGAGGGTAGTGAACGACTAGCTAGACTGACAGGATTCTTCGTTTTCTTTTAACAACAGTAAAAATATTAAATTTACACTACGACACCACGATAATATTCGTATATCGTTTTAATACCACATCCGGAAGTTTTTCCGTGATAATCTGTGCCGATTCAAATGTTCCGAACCGAATCGGATTCACCTGATGAAATTTCGTACTGTCACACAGCACATATGACTTCAAGCTGTGTGTCATGGCACATTCTTTGATCTTGGCCTCGTTGATTTCCGGTGTAGTAAATCCAACCGCCGGAGATGCCCCGTTGGTTCCCATGAAGCATTTTGTAAAATTAAATTTCTGCAAACTCATGCATGCTTCGTTCCCAACAATAGCCTCCGTGGCAGCTTTTAATTCCCCACCAAGGATAATAACATGCAGGCCTTTTTCAGCCAGTTCCAGGGCATGTGAAACCGCATTTGTCACGAAAGTTGCCGTTTTTTCTGTGATATACGGAATCATGCACGCTGTCGTTGTACCTGCGTCCAGATATACAAAATCGTGTGGTTCAATCAGAGAAGCGGCATATTTTCCGATCTGCTGCTTCTCATCCTGATACAGTCCCTTACGCTGTGAAACCTGCTCATCTTTTGTGGCAAGATTTGATTCCGCCAGCATGGCACCGCCAAATACCTTGACCAGTGCACCCTTTTCATCCAACGAGTTCAGATCCCGTCGGATGGTAGATTCAGAAGCATCAAAATACTCCTTCAGCTCCTGAACCGTCACACTTCCTTTCAAGGTGAGCAGGCGCAATATTTCCTCCTGCCTTTTTTCTGTTAACATACAACAAAAATCCTCTTTTCCCTTACTAACCAAAATTATAAATCACTTTTTTGTCCACTGCTGTCACAGATTCAGTGAACAATCTCTTCCATTAAATGTGCAGCCATTTTTTCAGAATTTCTTCTCTGTTGGCACTGCTGTCTGTCTCACAGATCAGACGGCGGATGGTCAGCAGACGTCCCGGAGATACAGACAGCTCATCAATTCCCATAGCCAGGAACAGTTCTGTCAGATCACTGTCTGCGCCAAGCTCACCACAGATTCCACACCAGATTCCTGCTTTGTGTGCATTCTGAACGGTCTGATTGATCATACGGAGCACTGCGATATGATGTGCGTCAAAGAAAGAATCCAGTGACTGGTTCTGACGGTCGATAGCCAGTGTATACTGGGTCAGATCATTGGTTCCGATACTGAAGAAATCTACTTCTTCTGCCAGCAGATCACTGATGGTTGCTGCTGCCGGGGTCTCGATCATGATACCCTGCTCCGGTGTACCATATGGCACGTTGTCCGCATCCAGCTCTGCTTTTACTTCTTCTACAATTTTCTTGATCTGTGCAATCTCTGCTAAAGAAGTGATCATCGGATACATGATCGCGATGTTACCAAATGCACTTGCACGGAACAGTGCGCGCAGCTGTGTCTTGAAAATCTCTGGTCTGGTCAGACAGATACGGATGGCACGTACGCCCATTGCCGGGTTTTCTTCTTTTGCCAGTTCAAAATAATCTGCCTGTTTGTCTGCGCCGATATCCAGAGTACGGATGATGACACGTTTGCCAGCCATGGTCTCCGCAACTTTTTTGTATACCTCAAACTGCTCTTCCTCTGTCGGATATGTCTCGGATTCCAGATATAAGAACTCACTTCGGAAAAGTCCGATACCCTCAGCGCCATTCTGAAGCACAAGAGCCAGATCTTTGACATTTCCGATATTGGCATAAGTCAGTACCTTTTTGCCATCCAGTGTGATACTTTCTTTGTTTTTGAATGTTTGAAGAAGCTCTTTTTTCTCCTCTTCTTCTTTTTTCAGTGCTTCCATTTTCTCCATGGTCTCTGCATCCGGCTCAACGTAAATCACACCGTGATTTCCATCTACAACAGCCAGTTTGCCGTCCAGATCATCGGTCAGCTCCATCTCTGTGCTTACCAGTGCCGGGATTCCCATGGTACGGGCAAGGATTGCTGTATGGGAGTTTACAGAACCGTGTACGGTTACAAAGGAAAGAACTTTGTCTTTTTCCAGCTGAACAGTCTCACTCGGAGCCAGGTCATCGGCCAGAATGATCACCGGCTCGTCTGTTACCACTTTGCTCTTGTTCTCACCGTTCAAGTTTGCAATGACACGCTCGGAAATATCGCGGATATCTGCCGCACGTTCTTTCATATAATCATCATCCATCTCTGCGAACATGGAAGAAAAATGATCACTTGTTACTGCAGTTGCATACTCTGCGTTTACCTGCTGGGTACGGATGATATTTTCAACAGAATCCTGATAATCCTCATCCTCCAGAAGCATCTGGTGCATTTCGAAAATAGCTGCATTTGCCTCGCCAACTTCTTTGACTGCTTTATCATACAGCTCTCCTAACTGTGCCTGTGCAGCTTCCTTTGCATCCTGGAAACGCTTTACTTCTGCTTCCACATCCTCAATTTTCTGGCGTGTTACCTGCTGCTCACCTTTTTTGTATACACATAAATGTCCAATGGCAATGCCGCCAAACACACTTTTTCCCTGATATACGTTCATACCAAACTTTTCCTTTCCAAACTCTAATTATATTTCTTGTAT
>CAVAFS010000322.1:0-23634 GCA_963587975.1 Bulleidia sp.
TAGTTATATAGTATATTTTTGATCTGTATGAATCATACATTTATAGCAAAGTGGTTTGCTCTGTTATTTTATAACGGAATTGTAAAATTTGCCAGTACTATTTCTTGCAGGTAAAAATATACAAAAAAACCGAATTTTTCAGTACTGACTTTTGCGTGTTTTTACCTTACTATAGTAAATATTCTGCAAAATATGGACAAAAGGAGGAAAAGTGTGCGTGTCACAAAAACAGCTGTACGAAAAATAAATACAAAAATTAGCTATTTCGGTTGACCATTATGTAAAAAGCAGGTATAATAATCCATATTGTCGACAATTTACAATAGTAAAGCACTACAGAATTGTATTAGATTGGCGACAGAGTGACGTATGAGAATGAGAGAGGAAAGGTGTAAAAAATGGCAAAGTACACAGTACGAAGAGTCTTAATGGCGATTGTCACGGTGCTGGTAGTTGCATGTGTTACGTTTTTCTTGATGAATGCGATCCCGGGAAATCCGTGGTTATCTGAGAAAACTCCGACACAGGCCACCATCGACGCTTTAAATGCTAAATACGGACTTGACCAGCCCCTGATCGTTCAGTTGGGCAAATATCTCGGAAATCTTCTTCACGGAGATTTCGGTACATCAATCAAAATGCAGAAAAACCGTGCAGTTTTGGATATCATCAAAGATATGTTCCCGGTTTCTGCAAAAATCGGTGTGTTTGCGCTTTTATGGGCAATCGCAGTCGGACTTCCGCTTGGATGTCTGGCCGCTTACAAGAGAGGTACATGGGTAGACAGCTTCCTTAGAGTTGTATGTACTATCGGTATTTCCATGCCTGGATTCGTAGTAGCAACACTTTTACTGCACACATTATGTGGCGGTATCCCGGGATTCAAAGTATTCCCGGCATTATTTGACGGAACACCAAAGAGTTATGTCCTGCCATGTCTGGCACTTGGATTTTACCCGATGTGTTATCTGTCACGACAGACCAGAACAGCGATGCTGGATTCCATCAATCAGGAATATATCAAGACAGCACGGGCAAAAGGTCTGAAAAACAGCAAGATCATTTTCAAACATGCACTGAGAAATGCACTGATTCCGGTTATTACTTACCTGGGACCGCAGATTGCATTTACACTGTGCGGCGGTATGGTTGTTGAGCAGGTATTCTCCATCCCGGGACTGGGCCGTTACTTTATTCAGGCTATCCAGACCCGTGATTATCCGTTGATCATGGGAACCACTATTTTCCTGGCTTCCTTCATCATCATCATGAACCTGATCGTTGACCTGTGCTACAAACTGGTAGACCCGCGTATCAATCTGGCGAAGGGAGGAAATTAAGCATGTCTGGAAAGAAAAGATTTCAAAAGCCAGGCTCTCTTCAACCGAATATTGATGATATTTTAGAGTGGAGCAAATTACCGGAGGACGCATTTGATCCGGCAAGTTCACAGGAAAAAGCAGATTTTATCAAAGATCGTAAGAGCGTTTCCTACTGGGCGGATGCATGGCGTCGTCTTCGTAAAAATAAAGTGGCAATGGTTGCCCTGGCAATTATCATTGCACTGGTTATTTTCGGATTTGTGGGACCGAGCGTGGTTCCTTATACTTACAAACAGCAGGTGCGTGGTTCTGAGTCACTGCATCCATGGCATTACACCCTGGAAGACCAGGAGAAGATCAATGCTTACATGGAAGAGAAAAATGAGACTGCAAACCTGACACCGGATGAGGCTGTGGAGAAAGCCAGAGAAGAAGCCGCAGCAGAAGGCAAAGAATTATCCCGTATCGAGGAGTCCAAGATCCGTGCGAAAGCAAGTGTTTCCCAGCAGAAAGAGAGCGAGGAGCATATCACAGAGGATGAGGCTGCCAAAGCGCTCGGCATCAAGCATAAAGCATTTGGATATTCCACACAGGAACTTCAGAAAAAAGCAGACGGTGAGAAAGTATTCCCGCATGTATTTGGTACAGACGACCAGGGACGTGATATCATGGTCCGTGTCATGGTGGGAACAAGAATTTCAATCATCGTTGGTGTATGTGCGGCAATTATCGTACTGATCATCGGTGCGTTATATGGTTCCATCTCAGGTTACTGTGGGGGGGCTGTTGATACCGTAATGCAGCGTATTGTAGAGATCATCTACTCCATCCCGGAGATGCTGATCATCCTGTTACTTTCCGCTACATTGAAACCGGCCTTAGAGCAGTTCCAGAACTCCGGTAACGGCCCGATGCAGAATCTGGTAACCGTCCTTGGACCAAACCTGATCTCCATGTTTATTGCGTTCGGTTTATTATACTGGGTAACCATGAGCCGAATCATCCGTGGACAGATCCTTCAGTTAAAACAGCAGGAGTATGTTACTGCAGCCCGCGCCCTTGGTGCAAAAGGCGGACGTATCATCGGTAAGCATCTGCTTCCGAACTGTATCGGACAGATCATTACAACGACATTCCTGCAGATTCCATCCGCAATCTTCCTGGAATCCTTCCTTTCTTTCATCGGTGTAGGTGTATCTGCTCCGCTGACAAGTTTAGGTTCTATGTGTTCTGAGGCGTTAAGTGGTCTGAGCACATATCCATACAGATTATTTATCCCGGCAGGAATCCTGAGTCTTATGATCCTGGCTCTGAACCTGTTCGGTGACGGTCTTCGCGATGCATTAGATCCGAAGCTGAAGAAATAAGGAGAGGAGGAGACGATATGGAACAGGAAAAGAAAAATGATAAACTGTTAGAGGTCAGAGATCTCAAGGTCTCTTTCTTTACTCCGGCAGGAGAAGTTAAAGCAGTAAACGGAATTTCATACGACGTAAACTACGATGAAGTTATGGGTGTCGTAGGTGAGTCTGGTTCCGGTAAAAGTGTGGAAGCATATTCTATCATCGGATTACTTCAGAATCCGGGTAAAGTAGTGGGTGGATCCATTACTTTTGAGGGACAGGATATGCTGTCAAAGACCAAGGAAGAGATGATCGATTTCCGAGGTAAAGAAGTAGCAATGATCTTCCAGAACCCGATGACTTGTCTGAATCCGGTATATACCATCGGAAATCAGCTGGTTGAGGCTCTGAAAGCACATGATAAAAACGTCAGCAAAGAGGACGCTGAGAAGCAGGCCATGAAGATGCTGGAAGAAGTAGGTATCAACAACGTGGAAAAACGTATGAAACAGTACCCGCACGAGCTTTCCGGTGGTATGCGTCAGAGGGTTATGATCGCCATGGGTCTGATCTGTCATCCGAAGCTTCTGATCGCCGATGAGCCGACAACCGCGCTGGATGTAACCATCCAGGCACAGATTCTGGAGCTGATGAAAAAACTTCAGAAACAGAATCACATGGGTATTATCTTTATCACACATAACCTTGGTGTTGTTGCTGAGATCTGTGACAAGGTATCCGTTATGTATGCAGGTAAAATGGTAGAGCAGGGACCGGTTGATGATATTTTCTATAATCCGGGTCATCCTTATACAAAAGGTCTGCTTCGTTCCATGCCGCGTGTAGATGCAGAGAGCTATGAACGTCTGATCCCGATCGAGGGTACACCGGTTGATATGCTGAATCCGCCGGAAGGATGTCCGTTCGCACCGCGTTGTGAGCATGCCATGAAGATCTGCCTGCAGAAGATGCCGCCATATGTTGACATGGGTGAGAACCATCGTGCAGCATGCTGGCTGCGTGTTCAGGACTGTCTGGAAGAGGCAAAAAAAGATAATACTGAGACAGCGAATATTGAAAAAACGGAGGTAGACAGCCATGAGTGAGAAAAATGATGTACTCGTTCAGGTTGATCACCTGAAGAAATATTTCCCGGTAAAGGGAATGAAAGGACCTGGTGTACAGGCGGTAGAAGATATCTCCATCTTCATCAAACGTGGAGAGACACTTGGTCTGGTAGGAGAGTCCGGTTGTGGTAAAACCACACTGGGCCGTACCATCCTTCAGCTGCACGAGCCGACTTCCGGAAAAATTGTTTACGATGGAGAGACAATTTTTGAGGGACAGGATCCGTGGCAGAGAGATGCAGAGGGAAATCTGCATCCGGTAAAGGTACCAAAAGCAAAAAAAGTTGACATGCTTCCATACAGACGGAAAATGCAGATCATTTTCCAGGATCCTTCCGCAAGTCTGGATCCGCGTATGACAGTTGGTGAGATCATCGGTGAGGCACTTGATATTCACAAGCTTTGCCCGAATAAGCAGGATCGTACTGACCGTATCAAAGAACTGCTCGGCAGAGTAGGACTGAATACAGAGCATGCAAATCGTTATCCGCATGAGTTCTCCGGTGGACAGCAGCAGCGTGTCGGCATCGCCCGTGCACTTGCAGTAAGACCGGAATTCATCGTTTGTGATGAGCCGATTTCCGCACTGGATGTTTCCATTCAGTCACAGGTTGTAAATATGCTGGAAGACATGCAGGAAGAGATGGGACTGACCTATCTGTTCATCGCTCATGATCTTTCCGTTGTTCGTCATATTTCAC
This sequence comes from Bulleidia sp., assembly GCA_963587975.1. Lineage (GTDB taxonomy): Bacteria > Bacillota > Clostridia > Lachnospirales > Lachnospiraceae > Eubacterium_I. Next base: position 4,494 of record CAVAFS010000322.1, read on the forward strand.
ACCGTATCGGCGTAATGTATCTGGGAACTATGGTAGAGCTGGCAGAGAGCTACGAGCTGAACCGCCATCCGTTACATCCGTATTCACAGACACTGCTTTCCGCAGTACCTGTTCCGGATCCGGAGGTAAGCAGAAGCAGACAGCGTATCGTTCTGGAAGGAGATATTCCTTCTCCGATGAATCCGCCAAGTGGATGCCGTTTCCATACACGTTGTCCATATGCAATGGATAAATGTAAAGAATGTGTTCCGAAATTTAAGGAATACGAAAAAGGTCACTGGGTGGCTTGTCACCTGCTTGAGCAGTAAAAATTGCTCCTGTCCCGGCTGGGACTTATGCTCACTGTGATCAGTGGGATATTGGGATTGGGTAATGCAGGGTAGTCCTGTTTTATCAATAAAATTTTAAAGGAGAGTACTATGAAAAAGAGATTGGTATCAGTTGTATTAGTTGCAGCTTTCGCATTTTCCATGCTTGCGGGCTGTGGAAGCGACAACAGCGCATCTAACGACAACAACAAAACATCTGCAGATGCAGAGCAGACAGCAACCAATGATGGTGATGGATTCAACATCACTGTAAACTTCGCATCCGAGCCGATGACAATGGATCCGGCCCTGAACTCCGCAGTAGACGGTGCTATCATGGCAAACCATTTATTCGAGGGTCTGATGAAATGGGAGAGCACAGGCGAAGAAGTTGATGGTTCTGACGGAACTTGCGATGGCGCAAAAATTACTTATGGTCAGGCTGAGAGCTATGACAAAGCAACAAACGATGATGGAACTGTAACATACACATTCCACCTTCGTGACGGCATCAAATGGTCTGACGGAAAAGACGTTACAGCAGCAGATTTTGAGTATGCATGGAAACGTCTGGTTAATCCGGAGACAGCAGCAGATTACAACTACATGCTTGACTGTGTTGTAAATGCAAACGAGATTATGGCTGGCGAGAAAGATCCTTCCGAGTTAGCTGTAAAAGCAGTTGATGACAAGACATTTGAAGTAACTTTAACAACAGATCTTCCATACTTCGAAGAGCTGTGTGCATTCCCGGCTATGATGCCTGTTCGTGAGGACATCATTGAGGCTAACGGAGATCAGTGGACATTTGATCCTTCTACATATATCTCCAATGGTTCTTACAAACTGACAGAGTGGACACACAACTCTCAGATCGTAATGGCTAAAAACGAGAACTACTATGATTACGCAAACCTTGGACCGGATACTATCACATTCAAACTGATGGATGATACAAACGCTATGCTTTCCGGTTACAAATCTGGCGAGCTTGATTACATCCAGGAGGCTCCGCAGGCAGAACTTCCTAGCCTGATCGCTTCTGGGGACATGAAGATCGTAGATTACCTTGGAACATACTATGTATGCTTCCAGACACAGAAAGCTCCGTTCGATGATGCTCGTGTACGTGAGGCATTTACACTTGCTGTAGATCGTACATACATCGTTGACAAAGTAACTCAGTCCGGACAGGTTGAGGCTGGTGCTTACGTACCAAGCGGTATCGCTGATGCTGAGGAAGGTTCTGACTTCCGTGCAACAGGTGGCGATTACTACGCTCCGACAGATGCTGATTACGAAGCAAACTGCGAGAAAGCTAGACAGCTCCTTGCAGATGCTGGTTACCCGAACGGCGAGGGATTCCCGGTTGTAGAATACCTGTACAACACAAGTGATGCTCATAAAGCAGTTGCTGAAGCACTTCAGAACATGTGGGAGCAGGAACTTGGCGTAACAGTTACACTGAACAACCAGGAGTGGGCATCCTTCCTTCAGACACGTAAAAACGGTGACTTCTCTATCGCACGTAACGGATGGATTTCTGATTACAATGATCCGGTTTCCTTCCTTGATATGTGGGTAACAGGCGGTGGAAACAATGATGCTCAGTACTCTAACCCAGAATACGACAACATTATCAACCAGGCTAAGACAACAGCTGATCCTGCAGAGCGTATGAAACTGTTACATCAGGCTGAGGATATCTTAGTTGGCCAGGATTACGTAGTTGATCCGCTGTACTTCTACACACAGAAATATATGCTGCGTGATGGAATCGAAGGCATGTACTACTGCCCACTGGGATACTTCTTCTTCGGATATTGTACACAGTCTAAGTAGTTAATACATGAAAAGGAATCCTGCTTGCAGGATTCCTTTTTTAAAAAAGAAAATATTGTTGAAAAGTGTATGTATCGACAAAATCACATATATTTTTCAATGATATTTTGTTTAGGAGGATTTACTATGCGAGCTTATGAAAGATTATTAAATTATGTAAAAGTCTGGACAACCAGCGACGAGGAGAGCACCACTTCTCCGACTACGGCGCGTCAGTTTGATCTGGCAAAATTGCTGGTAGAAGAAATGAAAGATATGGGTATCGAGGATGCCATGATGGATGAATATGGTTATGTGTATGGACATATTCCGGCAACTCAAGGATATGAGGATCGTACAGCGATTGGTTTTATCGCACATATGGACACCGCACCGGATTACAGTGGCGAAAACGTAAAACCGCAGATCATTGAAAATTATGATGGAAAAGATGTGGTTCTTGGAATTTCCGGTAGAACACTGACTGTTTCTGATTTTCCTGCATTACAGCAGATGGCAGGAAGAACCCTGATCACTACAGATGGAACCACGTTACTTGGTGCAGATGATAAAGCCGGTATTGCTGAAATCCTGACGGTTGCAGAGGAACTGTTAAAAGGCGATATCCCTCATGGAAAAGTATGCATCAGTTTTACTACCGATGAGGAAGTTGGAAGCGGCGCCTGCCATATGGATCTGGAGCGATTTGGCGCACCGTATGCTTATACAGTAGACGGTGGTCCGGAAGGTGAAATTCAGTTTGAAAACTTCAATGCGGCATCCGCCGAATTTGCTATCCATGGTGTCAATGTACATCCGGGTGAGGCAAAAGATATCATGGTCAATTCTATGAAAATTGCGATGGAATTGCAGAGCATGCTGCCGGAGCAGGAAGCACCGGAACACACCGAAGGTTACGAGGGATTTTTCCACTTGATGGAAATGAGCGGAAGCGTGGAAGAGACAACCATGGGATATCTGATCCGTGAATTTGATGCAGAGAAATACGAAGCACGCAAAGCACTGATGCAGGAAATCACAGCTTCCTTAAATAAAAAATACGGTGAGGGAACGGTAGAACTGGATCTGAAAGATTCTTACCGCAACATGCGCGAAAAAATCGAGCCGTGTATGCAGCTCATTGATTATGCAGTTCAGGCCTGCAAAGATGCAGATGTTACGCCGGATATCGCACCAATCCGCGGTGGCACAGACGGTGCGCGTCTGAGTTTTGTGGGACTTCCGTGTCCGAACCTTGGAACTGGCGGTTACGGATTCCATGGTGCGTATGAGCATATTACAGCAGAGGGCATGGACAAAGCCGCTGCAATTATTAAAAACATTGTGCTGCAGTTTGCTAAGTAATAGAAAAATCACCATATGTAGATGATTTTATAAATGTCTCATATACAAAAACCTTACACCATTGCGCTAATGTGGTAAAGTATTGGAATATGTAAGTGAAATTATGAGCTTTATAGAAGCTATGAGAGAAGTACAGATAGAGATTGTAAGAAAGAGTAGGAAATTTTATGGGTGCATTATTGTATCAGACGTTAAGAGAGAGCATTGTGGATGCGATCCGCAGCAAAATTTTTAACCATGAGATCAAACCCGGACAGCGTATCGTAGAGTTGGAGCTGGCGAAAGAATTTCATACAAGCCGGGGACCGATTCGCGAGGCACTCCGACAGCTGGAAAATGAAGGAATTATTGTGTATACAAGAAATGTGGGCTGTTCCGTGAAAGAACTCTCCTTTCAGGACTCCTACGAGGTGTATCTGCTGAGAACCAATTATGAGGTTATCAGCGTGCGGTTTCTTCAGGGAAACATCCCGGAGGAATCCATGCAGCATCTGGAAGAAATTTTGGAGCGCATGAAAAATCTGACGGCAGAAGAATTTGACCAGGTATTTGAATGTGATAATGAATTTCATGAGGAACTGGTAAAAATGTGTGGGATGCCACGAGTTCAGAAAGCATGGAAGGAGCAGTATTACGGCAATCTTTTCGCCGGATATGATCTGGTGCAGGATAAAGAAGCCGTTGCAAAACGACAGTATGCGTCACATAAAGTCATTTATGACGCGTGTGTGGTCGGGGATTGCGAAGCAATCTGTAAGGCCATCAAAGACCACTACTGGAGAACCATTGCTGGAATGATGCGCGAACAGAATGTGGATGCGCCACATCTTGAGCGTGGCTGGGATTGTGCGTTTTAGAATTCTTTTGTGATAGAACGGTAGACTGTGAATGGAAAATCAGCTTTATTTTGTCTCAGTCGCTAACAATCGCTCCTTGAGAAAAAATAAAGCTGATTTTCTAATTTGCGTAATGATGGCTAACCATGTAGTAGAATTTTATAAGTGCAAATTGAAGACCTGGGGAACTTTTTTCTCGGACAGCGATTGTTAGCGGACGAGACAAAAGCGCCTCAGGTCTTTTCAATATCTAACGTTTAGCCACATTTTTAGCCACAGGAATCCCATAACCGTAAATTTTGCATATTTTATAGTATATCAGATTCAAGTCTAACGAGAGCATTTTGGAATCGTTCGACGTGGTCTGATAGAATCTTCGGCTGAAGTGTCGAGGAAAGGAAGGTAAAAATATGGCAAGATTTACGAATCAGGCTCAGTTGCGCTACGGGGATTCCGTGGCGAATTCAAATATTGCGGTAGGTGAAATCCTGGAAGTGCTGTCTGCGACAAAGACGGCTGTCAGAAAAGTGTACGAACAGGATGACACGGTGACATATCTGGTCAGCGTGGTAAATTCCGGCAGTGTACCGCTGAATGGTCTGACATTGACGGATGATCTGGGAACGTATGCCTTTGACACGACAACGCTGACACCACTTTCTTATGTGGCGGATACGATCAATTATTATGTCAATGGTGTGTTACAGCCGAAACCAACGGTGACTCCGGGCGCGCCCTTGACAGTTACAGGTCTGAATATTCCGGCGGGCGGAAATATTTTGCTGGTATATGAGACAAAACTGACAGAATATGCACCACTGGCAGGAGAATCAGAGATTACCAATACGGCGACAATTTCCGGTGGAGGTATCACTCCTGTGATTGTGGAAGAGCCCGTTCAGGCATTAAGCGAACCGGTGCTGACCATTACAAAATCCGTGAGCCCGGTTCCGGTAACCGAAAACGGTACACTGACGTACACGTTTCTGATTCAGAATAACGGAAATACTGCGGCAGAAGAAGGAACCGCAGCGGTCATCACAGACGATTTTGATCCAATCCTGAAAAATCTTACGGTATCTTTCAACGGAACCGCCTGGACAGAAGGCGTGGATTACACCTACGATGAGACAACCGGAAGTTTCGCAACCATTGCCGGAAAAGTAACAGTGCCTGCGGCCGAATACGTTCAGGATCCGGTCACCGGCGTCTGGATCACAAATCCTGGAATCAGCACCCTGATCGTAACCGGTACGGTATAAAAAAGCAACGATTCTTCGGAATCGTTGCTTTTTAGACAAAAGTCGGAATTTGAGTGGTTGACTCTGTTTTTTTCCTTTCGTATAATAGTTACTCGAAACAAATTAATTTACCGAAACGTATGGAGCATAAAACAGGAGTGTGCAGAACAAATATGAAAAACGTACTGAAGATATTTCGAAGAGATTTGAAGCGGCTGCTTCGAAATCGTGCGGCAGTGCTGGTACTGGGCGGCGTATGCCTGCTTCCATCCCTGTACGCATGGTTTAATATTGCAGCAAATATGGATCCCTATGGAAATACAAAAGGCATTAAGGTTGCTGTGGCAAACTGCGACGAGGGTGCTGACACCGCCCAGATGTCGCTGGATGCGGGAGCCACGATCATTGATAACCTGAAGGAAAACAAACAGCTGGGCTGGACCTTTGTGGATGAGGACGAAGCTATCGAAGGTGTAAAATCCGGTGCATATTACGCGGCCATCGTCATCCCGGAGGATTTCAGCGATTCTCTGTTGAGTATTTTATCCGGAGACGTGAAGAAACCGCAGCTGGATTATTACATCAATGAAAAGAAAAATGCCATCGCACCGAAGATTACGGATACCGGCGCTACGACGCTGCAGCAGCAGATTAACGATACGTTTTCTTCGGTTGCCTCGGAAGCCATTTCTGAGATGATCAGCACTTCCGCCGGAGATCTGACGGTGGATGTGGACAATACTAATTCGGAACTGCTCAGTTCTATTTCTGCAGTGCGGGATAATCTGTCCGGTTATCAGGATGTGTTACAGAATTTTCAGGAGACCGTTGGAAGCTCCGATTCCCTGATTCAGGATACTTTGAAATCCCTGGATAAGGTGAAAAAATCAGTATCATCTGTATCAGATACATTAGATCAAAGTGCGGATCTGCTGAGCGACAGCCGAAATGCGATTTCAGATTTTTCAGGGGCATTTTCTGACAGTGTATCCAGTGGAGATCTGTTTTTGAATGATGCGTATATTACCGCATCCATCAAACTTGGAAATCTGGAATCGAAAGTAACGCAGGTGAATACGTCCGTGGGCGGCGGCCTGGATTCCGTGACGGATTTAAATCAGAAAAATCAGCAGATTTTAGATGAACTTGCGAAACTGCAGGAGAGTATCGCAAATGATTCCCAGATTTCTGCGGCAATTACGGAGCAGATTGCAAATCTGCAGAAACAAAATCAGGAGATCGGACAGGTGTTGGATTCCCTGAATAAAAGCAATGCGGCCATCGCAGATATGGTGACTACCTCACAAAATGCCCGAAGTAATCTGGAACAGATTGTGGGAAATAGCCGGGATGATCTGAAAAATTACCGCAATACATTGACACAGACAACGGTTCCGCAGATCAGCCAGTCTTTGGATGGACTGGCAACGGTCAGCGGGGGAATGTCCGCGACATTGTCTGGAATCACACCGATGGTGGATCAGTTGAGCACAATGCTGCAGCAGCTGCAGACCAGTCTGGATGACAGTGTGAATGCCCTGACAAAAACAGGCTCCGCACTGGAAAAAGTAGATGCACAGCTGGCAAAGGTGCAGACAGATATTCAGGCCTTACAGAGTTCTGAGACCTATCAGGAAATTTTGGAACTGCAGGGTATTGATGCAGAGGCAATTTCCGAGTTTATGGCATCTCCGGTGTCCATCAATTCGGAAGTGCTGTATGATGTGAAAAATTACGGAACCGGTATGACACCGTTTTATACAAACCTTGCGTTATGGGTTGGCGGCCTGATCCTGGTGTCGATTCTGAAGCAGGAAGTAGATAAAGATGAGGAAGTATCTGAGTTTTCCAATACCAGTGCTTATTTTGGCCGATGGCTGCTGTTTGTAGTATTGGCGGTGATCCAGGGATTTATCGTGTGTGTCGGAGATATCGTATTGTTGAAGGTGCAGTGCCTGCACCCGGCACTGTTTGTGGCAAGCGGCATGTTCTGCTCCTTTATCTATGTAAATATTATTTATGCCATGGCGCTGACCTTCAAACATATCGGAAAAGCGTTAGGTGTATTTTTGATCATTTTGCAGATTCCGGGTTCTTCCGGTACGTATCCCATCGAAATGATGCCGGGATTTTTCCAGAAGCTGAATCCGTTTCTGCCGTTTACTTATTCCATCCGTGGCATGCGTGAGTGCATCGCGGGATTTTATGAGAATACTTATGCGAAAAATATGTCAGTGCTGTTTGTATTTCTGGCGCTGGCGCTGTTTATCGGTCTGGTGCTGCGTCCGCTGCTGATGAATCTGAACCATTTGTTTGACCGCCGTCTGGAAGAGACAGAAATGATGGTAGGTGAGACGGCCAGCAGTGAAAGACAGCTTCCGCAGATGCAGCTGATGGTGGAAACGCTGATGCGGGATGATGTGACAAAACGCCGTTTCCTGGAAAAATCAGGAAGATTTGAACTGATCTATCCGAAACTGGTGCGGTTTGGTTTTGCGGGAATCATTGTGATTCCGCTTGTATTTCTGATTTTGTCCTTTGTGCTGCCGGCAAAATTTGTATTTTTGATACTCTGGATCCTTTCGCTGATTGCACTGGTAGTATATCTGATCTGTGTGGAGTATGTGCATGACCGTATTGTGCGTCAGCTTGAGATGAGCGGACTGGAGCCGGAAGAACTGGTGAGAAAGATGAAGGAGGGAGACATCTGATGAAAAATATATGGAAAATTTTTCAGCGGGATATGATGCGTATCCGCAATAATGTCATTGCGCTGGTTGTCATTGTCGGTATCAGTGTCGTTCCCTGCCTGTATGCGTGGTTTAATATTGCAGCCAGCTGGGATCCGTATTCCAACACCGGAAATCTGAAGGTTGCGGTGGCCAGTGTGGATGAAGGATATGAAGGAAGTCTGATTCCGATTGAGATCAACGTCGGTGATCAGGTATTGTCGGCACTGCGGGAAAATACTCAGATGGAGTGGGTGTTTACCACAGAGGAAAAAGCCATCAGCGGAGTGAAATCCGGTAAATATTATGCGGCGATCGTGATCCCGAAGGATTTCAGTGATAAAATGATGAGTGTTTTTTCTGAAAATGTGGAAAAACCGGAGATTACGTATTATTCTAATGCAAAAGAAAATGCTATTGCACCAAAGGTAACAGACAAAGGAGCCAGTGCGGTGCAAAAACAGGTAAATGAAGTGTTTATCGAGACGATTTCGGATACGACACTGACGGTTCTGCAGACGGTTTCCAATATGACAGAGGCCAGTGGCGCGGAGACGATCGTGGCAAATCTGAACACAAACCTGAATCAGATTGCCGGTGATCTGACAGCATCTGCCGGTTTATTGGAATCTTTTTCGGATATGACTGGTTCTGCGCAGAAACTTCTGAATTCTACTACGGAATTTTTGCAGACCGCGCAGCAGCAGACAAAAGAGAGCAAACAGACCTTTAAGGATACAGAAAAAGCGTTTTCCAGTCTGGATGATTCTCTGGATGCCGCAACAGATAGTGTTGGAGCTGCATTGAAATCTGCCGAAAATGTATATGATCAGATGGATCAGGCAATTTCAAATGCTTTTGACAGCGAAAGTGCAGATGCACAGCAGGTAGCGTCTACTTTGGATACCCTGGCGGATCAGGTTGGAAAAGTAGTGACTGCCTATACTTCTGTCCGGGATTCCGTGGCAGCAGTGGCAGATAAATATCCGGAGACATCCCCTCTTGTGGATGCGGTTGTGGTTCGGATGGATACCTCTATTCAGCAGCAAAAGGATTTGCAGAGCAAACTGCAGAACAGTGCGAAGGAACTGCGGAATGCCACAACGGATCTGAGTACGGCACGAAGTGAACTCAAGGAACTTGTGACAAAGAATCAGGAAAATATTTCCGGTGTGTCAGCAAGCTATAAATCTTCCGTACAGAAATCACTGAATAAATTGTCCGATTCCCTGACTTCTTCCAAACAGGAGATTTCCGGTCTGTTGTCTCAGCTGGATCAGAGTGCCAACGGTATTTATAAGCTGACGGATACGGCGGATTCTGATCTGTCTGAAATCCAGAAAGTGTTGAGCGATTCCGGAGATCTGCTGATGGCAGCTTCTGATCGGATTGCAGACACAACGGCAAAACTGGATGAGATGGAAGCGAGTGGAGATTTTTCCGAACTGGAGTCTCTGATTTCCGGTGATAAATCAAGTATCAGCAGTTTCCTGGCGGCTCCGGTTTCTCTGGAGACACATAAAATCTATGAGATTGCAAACTATGGTTCTTCCATGGCACCGTTTTATTCCGTTCTGTCTATCTGGATCGGTGGTATCGTTCTGGTGGCCATGCTGAAAGTAAATGTGTCGGAAAAATGCACGGAGGGTCTGGAAAATGTAAAACTGTATCAGATTTACTTTGGACGGTTTATCACGTTTATGATCGTGGGGCTGTTCCAGAGTACGCTGATCGCACTGGGAGACTTGCTGTATCTCGGCATTCAGTGTGAGCATCCATTCCTGTTTCTGCTAGGCTGCTGGTTCTCAAGCATTGTGTTTGTAAATATTATTTATACATTGACGGTATCTCTGGGAGATATCGGAAAAGCGGTCAGTGTCATCCTGCTTGTTGTGCAGGTAGCCGGAACCGGCGGAACCTTCCCGATTGAGGTGGCTCCATCCTTCTTCCGTGCGGTTTATCCGCTGCTTCCGTTTACGCACAGTATGGCGGCACTGCGTGAGACCGTGGGAGGTATGTATGGAATGAATTACTGGATCGATCTTGGAAAACTTGCGATATTCTTAGGTATTTCCCTGATCGTCGGTCTGGTGCTTCGAAAACCGATCATCAAGGCAAATGATGCGTTTACAGAAAAGCTGGAAGAGACAAAACTTATGTAATGCTCCAAGTAGATATAAATTTATTGAAATTGTACTTGGGATATATATAAAGAAATCCTCGTTGTTGCTTAAGATATAAGTAACAGCGGGGATTTTTTGCATTCCAATAGTTAAAAACTATAGGTGTATGAACCTTTTATAAGTCATTTTCGTGATCATTCATATAAGAAAGAATAAAGGCAATGTGCGCCTGATAATCTTCACATTCATTTTGCATAATGGAAACTGCTTTTTTTACTTTATTTAAGACCGTATTGCGGTGCTGGAAAATAGCAGTAGCCGTCTGGTTGACATTCCGTCCGTTTTTCAGAAACTGCATAAAAATATAACACAGATCGCCGTTGTGGGTCTCATCGTACTGGCGCAGTACTTCGTAACACGGAGAAGCCATCATTTTGTCCACACCGGCTTTTTTTAATTCCTGCAGAAGATACCGGGTATAACTGCTGGAAAAATGGTAAAAAGCGGGTGCGCCGTTGTCGGAACCGGTGCTGCCGAGGGTCAATGCTTCCCGGGCCTGTGCGGCGGCGGTTGGCAGATCCATCAGGGAGAAGAAGGTGTTGCTGATGCCGCACTCAAAATACTGGTTTCGGAAGTTTTTCTGGAAAATCGTCTTTTCCTCCAGTGTCAGAAAGGTGGCATAACTTTCATTCTCACTGTTATTTTTTAATATATAAAGGGTGTTCTGGTACACAAATGGTTTCAACTGCGGAATGGAGGTTCTAAGGTTCCAACTGACGAAGGAAAAGGGCAGATCCTGCTCTCCGTCGTAGCGGATGACCGCCAGCATAAAGCGTCCGTTCATGGTCAGATCCGGAATATAGCCCAGCTGATCCTCAATCTGCTGCTGCGGTGTGTCCGGGTGCTCCAAAATATCGTGAAATACCGGCTCGTAAATCTCAGAAGAGGACCGGTTTGTAAAACGCTTCTGCTGGAAAAACAGCTGCAGGTTTTCCGTCACGATATTCATCAGATAGAGGTAATTTGTCCTCGGATGAACGGCACAGTGGAAGATCAGGGCATAGCCAACCGTATGACTGTTTGCCTTGAAGCGGTACATCATACTGTAATAGCAGTCGTGGGTGGTCAGGCTGTACCAGCTGATCAGCGGATTATCCGTCTGCTCCGAGGTGGAGATGAGTCCGTCCTGACGCAGCCGCTCCATGATCTGTGGTGTCACATAACCGGCAGACAGAATGGATTCCATGATCGGATCACTGACATCCGGATTTTTGAGGTAGCCGAGGATGGAGTAATTTCGATCCAGAACCACCATCGGATGAACCAGAAAATCTCTGGAAAGATTCAAAAGATCCTGCAGAGATTTCTGCTGGATCAGCATCAGATGAAAGTTTTTGTCCCAGACATCAAAATCATGAAAGATTTTCAAAATACGGTTGAATACAAGGGGAAACGATTCATCGGTATACAAAAGAACCATGGAAAGACCGGATGGAAAATCTGAGGTATGGAGTTTTTCATCCTGGCAGATACACAGGAAGGTACAGTTTGACTGAAGATTCTGATCTGGAGTTCTGCTTAAAGCGGTCAAAAGCACCTGATCCGCAACCAGATAGAGCTCATTTTCATAAGTTCCGGCAAGCTGCGTCTGATCAAAAAGCTGTACACCGTCAAAGCTGCAGGTCAGATCAATATTCTGGCTTTCATATATACTGTTGGCAGAAAGCTGATATAAAAGTACGTTCAATGGTATCTGCATTGTTGTTCTCCTTTGTACAAAACATCTGCGCTCATTATACCACGATGTACAAATGTGTGAAAAGCATAATTTTAAAGTGTATTTTTGTATTTTTTGACATACAAAGAAAAAGTAAATTGTATTAATATAAGTACAAAAGAACGAGGAGTATAAACGGGAGGTATTATCATGAACTTTTTTACACCGGCCGAAGTGGCCAAAAATTACATTGCAACCGGAAAAAGTAAGGTCAACACACCGATTCCGAAAATGATTATCCTTGCGATCCTGGCAGGAGCTTTTATCGGATTCGGCGGTGTTGGAGCAACCACCGTTGCAGTGTCCATCACAGAACCGTCTCTTGGAAAATTCATCGGAGCCTGTGTGTTCCCGGGTGGACTGACCATGGTTCTGATTGCGGGAAGTGAACTTTTCACCGGAAACTGTCTGCTGACGATCCCGCTTCTGGAAAAAGAGATCACGGTAAGCCAGATGCTGAAAAACTGGGTGGTCGTATATATCGGTAACCTGATCGGCGGAATCCTGGTAGGAGCAGGCGTTGCATTCAGCCACCAGCCGTCTCTGTTTAACAACGGAATGGCGGTATCGGTACTGTCCACCGCAGCAAGCAAATGTTCCATGCCGTTTGGTGACGCATTTATCAAAGGTATTCTCTGTAACTTCCTGGTATGTACCGCAGTATGGATTTCTTTTGCGGCAAAGGAGGTAGTCAGCAAGATTGTGGGTCTGTTTTTCCCGATCATGATGTTCGTGCTTTGTGGATTCGAGCATAGCATCGCAAACATGTACTACATCAGTGCAGGTCTGTTTGCAAAAACAAATGCAACCTATGTACAGGCGGCCACAGATGCAGGGGTGGACCTGACGAACCTGACCTGGGGCAATTTCTTCAGCAAAAATCTGCTGCCGGTTTCCCTTGGAAATATCGTGGGTGGCGCAGTCTGTATCGGATGCACATACTGGTTCATTTATCTCAGAAAGAACAAAGCAGCCGCTTAAGACCGATGCATACAGGTAGAAATAACTAATCTATACAGCAGTTGAGAATCCTTTTCAGAAATGTATGGATTGCACAAATTCAGATACAAAATAGTGCTTTTGGCATATGCTGAAAGCACCTTTTGTCCGTTATAATAGTTACATTACAGTATTCTGTTACGATACTGGTTAGGAGGGATATTAAAAAAATGAGTAAGATTTATCTTGCCGGAAAGAACAGCCGTGATGTGATCATCGGGGGCATGTTAGAGAAATTCTCCAGAAAAGTAGAAGTCTACCCGCCTGGAACATGTCCGTTGACCGTACAGTTATCACTGCTGCACGCTTCCATGAATCAGACCTGTGGAAAATGTGTACCATGTCGTGATGGTCTTCCACAGCTTGCAAAATTATTAGAGCAGATCCTGAATGGTGTAGGAACCATGGAAATGCTGGACGAGATGAAAGAAATCGCTATCATGATCCGTGATTCTGCAGACTGCGCCATCGGTTATCAGTCCGCCATCGAAGTACTGGAAGGTCTTGAGACCTTTGCTTCTGAGTATGAGAGCCATATCAAAGCGCATGAATGTCCACAGAACGTTGGACAGAAAGTACCATGTGTAACCTTATGTCCGGCACATGTCGATATTCCAGGTTATATCGCACATGTACATGAAGGCAATTACGCAGAGGCTATTAATCTGATCCGCCGGGACAATCCATTGCCGACGGCCTGTGCCATGATCTGTGAGCATCCGTGCGAGGAGCGCTGCCGTAGAAATCTGATCGACGATTCCATCAATATCCGCGGTATCAAAAAATACGCAGTAGATCAGATCGCAGCAGATCAGGTAGCTGTTCCGAAAGCAAACGTATCTACCGGTAAAAAAGTTGCCATTATCGGTGGCGGCCCGGCTGGAATGACGGCAGCATATTTCCTGTCTCTGATGGGACACAAAGTAACTGTTTATGAAGCAAAAGAGCACTTAGGCGGTATGCTGATGTACGGAATCCCGAATTACCGATTCCCGAAAGACCGTATGGATGAGGACATGAATGCGATCCTTTCCACCGGCAATATTGAAGTAAAATACAATACAAATGTAGGCGTAGATATTTCCATTGAGGAAGTCAGAAACAGCCATGATGCAATGTTTGTTGCCATCGGCGCACAGAAGGGTAAAAAACTCCGCCTTGAAAATATTGATGCAAACAACGTGTTCTCTGCAGTAGAAATGCTGGATGAGATCGGACATGGCCACCGTCCGGATTACACCGGAAAGACCGTTGCCGTTATCGGTGGTGGAAACGTAGCCATGGATGCAGCTCGAAGCGCCCTGCGCTGTGGCGCAAAAGATGTCCGAATCGTATACAGAAGACGTCAGGAAGATATGACCGCTCTGGATACAGAGATCGAGTCCGCTGTTATGGAAGGCATCGAGTTGATGCTCCTTCAGGCTCCAAAGAGCATTGAGAAGGATGAAAATGGCGATTGCTGCGCACTCTGGGTACAGCCGCAGATGATCGGCGCATACCGCGGAGGCAGACCGTCACCGGTAGATTCCGCATCCAAAGAGCCACTGAGAGTTCCGTGTGATGTCGTTCTGATCGCCGTTGGTCAGGATATCGTCAGTGAACCGTTTGAGGAGTTTGGAATGCCGGCAGAATGGCATGTATTCAAGGCAGGACTTGATACTGCTGTAGAAGGTATGCCGGGTGTATTTGTCGGCGGTGACTGTGCAACAGGACCGGCAACTGCAATCAAAGCGATCGCAGCCGGAAAAGTAGCAGCACATAATATCGATGAATATCTTGGTTACCATCATACATTAAACTGCGGTGTGGAAGCACCGGAAGCAAGAGAGAATAACCGTGTTCCGACCGGCCGTGTCAATATTGGTGAGCGCCCGGCTTATGAGAGAAAACACGATTTTGAGCATGTGGAATGCCCGATGACTCATGAGGAAGCGATTCAGGAGTCTGGCAGATGCTTAAGATGTGATGTATTCGGATGCGGTAAGCTTCAGGATGCCATCGACAAATAATACGGAAAATGTTCAAGTTTATATATGGAGGTAATAACAGATGCGTTTAACCATAGATGGAAGAAACGTGGAAGCAGCAGAGGGTATGTCAATCCTTCAGGCAGCAAAAACTGTCGGTATTGAAATCCCTACACTCTGCTACTTAGAGGGCATCAGTGACATCGGAGCCTGTCGCCTGTGCGTAGTAGAAGTAGAGGGCAAAAATGAGCTTGCCACAGCCTGCAACACAAAAGTAAAAGAAGGCATGGTTGTGCAGACCGCCAGCCAGAAAGTAATCGATGCGAGAAAGACCGTTTTAAAACTGCTTCTTTCCAACCATAATATCGACTGCTTTAACTGTGAGAAAAACGGCGACTGCGAACTTCAGAAATATTGTAACCAGTATGATGTAGATACAACCCAGTACATGGGCTCTAGAAGCCTGCTGGAATGTGATGTCCCGAAAAAAGATGCTCATCCGTTCCTGGCCTACGATCCGTCCAAATGTATTTACTGTCAGCGCTGCGTACAGACCTGTAGAGTCGCAACCGGAAGAAGAGCCATCAAACTGCGCAGAACCGGTAAATTTACAATTATTGACGCACCGTTTGGTGATGACTGGGAGGAGACACGCTGCGAGTCCTGTGGTAACTGTGCACAGGCCTGCCCGACAGGTGCTCTGACCATCAAGAGAAGAAAAAATTACCGTGCATGGGAAGTAAAACGTGTACGTACTACCTGTCCGCACTGTGCAACCGGATGTCAGTATGATCTGATCGTCAAAGATAACAAAATCGTGGACGTTGAGGGTGTAGACGGTCCGTCCAACCACAACATGGTATGTGTTAAAGGCCGTAGTGGTTCCTTCGATTTCGTAGACCATCCGGACAGAGTACGTCATCCGCTGATCAAAAATAAAGAGACCGGTGAATTCGAGCAGGCTACCTGGGACGAGGCACTGGATTATGTAGCAAAGAAATTTACAGAGTTGAGAGATACCTATGGTGGAGACTGTCTGGCTGGATTTGCCTGCGCACGTTCCGCAAACGAGGATATCTATATGCTCCAGAAAATGGTAAGAACCGCGTTCCATACCAACAACACAGATAACTGTGCCCGTGTCTGCCATGCACCGACGGTAGCCGGACTGGCCACCACACTTGGTTCCGGAGCGATGACAAATACCATCGAGGATATCACACGGGAATCTGACCTGATCCTTCTGGTAGGTTCCAATCCGGAGCATGCACATCCGGTACTTGGTATGCAGATTCGTCGTGCCGTACATAAAGGTACAAAACTGATCGTTGTAGATCCGCGAGATATCGATCTGGCACACCGCGCAGATGTACATCTGAAACTGACACCGGGAACAAACGTAGCCTTTGCAAACGGTATGATGAATATTATCCTTTCCGAAGGTCTTGAGGATCGCAAATTTATCGAGGAGCGTACTGAGAACTTTGAGGAAATGAAGAAAGTTGTTGATAAATATCCGGCAGAGAAAGTGGCTGAGATCTGTCACGTTGACGTAGACAAACTGATCGAGGCTGCCAGAATGTATGCGACAGCAAAAAATGCCGCAATCATTTACTGTCTGGGTGTTACCGAGCATCATACAGGTACAGAGGGCGTTATGTCTCTGTCTAACCTGGCCATGATCACCGGAAACTTTGGCCGTCCTGGTTGTGGTGTCAACCCGATCCGTGGTCAGAACAACGTACAGGGGGCCTGTGATATGGGTGCTTCTCCGGATCAGTTCCCGGGTTACCAGAAACTGAGCGCACCGGGTGTTCTGGAGAAATTCGAAAAAGCATGGGGCACAAAACTGAATCCGAAAGAGGGAACAAAGGCAACCGAGTGCTTCGGAAAGATGCTGACCAAGGAGATCCGTGGTCTGTTCATCTTCGGCGAGGATCCGGTTCGTACCGACCCGGATACCGCACATGTTATCAAAGCATTAAAGAATCTGGATTTCCTTGTTATGGATGAGTTATTCCTGACAGAAACTGCAAAAATGGCAGATGTAGTCCTTCCGGGACGTTCCTATGCAGAGAAAGAGGGAACCTTCTCCAATACAGAGCGTCGTGTACAGCGTATCCGTAAAGCAGTTGAGATCGAAGGCGAGACAAAAGAAGATATCTGGATCTTTACCGAGATCATGAACCGTATGGGATATCCGCAGCCGCACCTGACCTCTGCACAGGTTATGGATGAGGTAGCTTCGGTAACTCCGTCTTTCGCAGGTATCAGCCATGCGCGTCTGGACAGCGAGGAAGTAGCTGGAAATGGTCTGCAGTGGCCATGTACATCCAAAGACCATCCGGGTACACCAATCATGCACGTTGGCAAGTTCTCCAGAGGACTTGGTTTCTGTAATCCGATCGAGTACATTCCGTCCATGGAGCTTCCGGATGAAGAATATCCTTTAAAAATGATGACAGGTCGTGTATTATATCATTATAACGCATGTGCAATGACCGATAAGACAGAGGGATTGAACGAGATTTCCGGACATTCCTTTATCGAGGTCAATACAGAAGACGCTGAGCGCGCCGGTATCAAAGACGGTGACAGAGTAAAAGTATCTTCCCGCCGTGGAAGTATCGAGACCACGGCAAACGTATCCGGAAAGACAAATCCGGGCGAGTGCTGGATGCCGTTCCACTTCCTGGATGGCGGTGCAAACTGGCTGACATCGGATGCACTGGATTCTATCTCCAGTACACCGGAGTATAAAGTTTGTGCGGTTAAGGTGGAAAAAGCGTAACGAATAATAGTTAAGGAAGAATCTTATGGCAGAACATATCAGAGATGAATATTTTGTAACCCGTGATGTGGTCACTTACAATGGAAGTGCACTGGTATCCGGCAAAAAAAATCTGGTAGTAGAAGTAAGTTATCAGTTATATGTAAATGGCAGGGGAGCAGGCGAAATGATCTGTTCCCCATGGGATAAAAAAGAAGCATTTCTTGGTTATCTGTATCTGCGCGGTTACATTTCCCGTGAAGGAGATGTCCGGGCCATTGATGTGGATGAGGAACATGGAATGGTAAATATTACGATCCGCGAATATCTGACAGATGTCACTGATATGGAAAGCCTTCTGCTGGGAGATGAGGTGCTGCTGAATGAACAGGGCATTGTGCCGAAACGGGATGATGTGAGACTTTCCGTCAGTGAAGTGCTTGCTTTTTCCAGAGAATTAGAAGAACGTTCTGCACTGTTTCATCGAACCGGTGGCGTACATTGTGCAGCGTTTGTTCATCATGGAGTATTTCTGTCTTACAAAGAAGACATCAGCCATCATGTGGCCGTAGACAAGGTTGTTGGCGACTGTCTGCTTCGAAAAATTCCGATGAGGGATGGCATTCTTATTTTTTCCGGACGTGTTCCGGTGGAAATCCTGCAAAAAGTAGGAGCCATGGGATGTTCCATTCTGATCGCAAAGTCGGCACCGACCAATTATTCCTGCCGGCTGGCGCAACAGCTTGGAATCACGCTGATCGGTTTTGCCAGAGATAAAACCTTTAATATTTACTCTCATCCGGAGCGGGTTTACGAGGCATAGATTTTCAAAAATGGACAGTTTCAATATGCCAAAATAGCTGGATGAAAGAAAATTTATATGTCTGTTGACATATGAAAAACCATGTGTTATATTACAAGTGTAACAAAGAGGAATTAAGAATCCCCGGGATTTTCCCGGGGATTTATGCTACATATAGTAAGAAATGGATGGTGATTTGTATGGCAGCAAAACAGGATTATTATGAATTACTCGGCGTTGCAAAGAATGCAGACGCCACGGCGATAAAGAAAGCATATCGAAAACTCGCAAAAAAGTATCATCCGGATACCAATGCCGGAGATCCGACGGCGGAGCAGAAATTTAAGGATGTCACGGAGGCTTATACGATCTTAAGTGATCCGGAGAAACGAAAACTGTACGA
>CAVAFS010000323.1:0-8955 GCA_963587975.1 Bulleidia sp.
GATAATTGTTGGAGCTGGTCCTTCCGGATTATCCGCAGCCATAGAAGCAGCAAAAAAAGGAATGAACGTCATTGTATTTGACGAAAACGACAGACCTGGTGGTCAATTGTTTAAGCAGATCCATAAATTTTTCGGTTCCAAAGAACATAAGGCAAAAGTAAGAGGTTTTAAGATCGGAGAAGAACTTCTTGCTGAGGCAGCGAAAGCCGGTGTGGAAGTTTCCTTAAATTCTACAGTGGTTGGAATGTATCAGGATAAAGAGATTACCGTTCGCCAGGGAGATGAGATTTTCCACTATAAAGGAGATGCTATTATCATAGCCACAGGCGCAGCGGAAAATATGGTTACTTTTGAAGGCTGGACGCTTCCGGGTGTGATCGGCGCAGGTGCCGCACAGACCATGATGAACCTGCACGGTGTCAAACCGGGAAATAAGATTCTGATGCTGGGAAGCGGAAACGTTGGGCTGGTTGTAAGTTTTCAGTTAGAGCAGTGTGGATGTGACGTGGTAGCTCTGGTTGATGCAGCACCGCGAATCGGTGGTTATGGTGTACATGCAGCAAAGGTTGCAAGAACCGGTGTTCCGTTTTATCTGTCCCATACCATTGTAAAGGCAGAGGGTGAAGATCATGTGACCGGTGTTACCATCGCAGAGGTGGACAGTCATTTCCAGTTTATTCCGGGCACGGAAAAACATTTTGATGTCGATACAATCTGTCTGGCGGTTGGCTTATCTCCGATGTCACAGTTACTGAAAATGGCAGGCTGTGATATGGTAGATGATCCGAAGCGCGGCGGACAGGTTCCTGTGGTAGATGAATATGGTGAAACTTCCATCAAAGGTATTTTCGTGGCAGGTGATGTGTCCGGTATCGAGGAAGCAAGTTCCGCTATGATCGAGGGAAGAATTGCAGGAATCACAGCAGCGAAATATCTTGGATATATGGAAGAAGCAGAAATGGAGGAAGGCGTTGCTGCCAATGAAAAAGCACTGGACGGACTTCGTCAGGGTATGTTTGCACCGAAGAATCGAGGAAAACTCATCGAGAAGACGGAGGAAGGCATCGATATTTCCATGAATCTGCTGAAAAAAGGATTCGTTGCCGATGATGAGATTGAACGGTTCCCTGGTGTGACACATCAGGTTGGCATTCATCCGGTGATGGAATGTACACAGAACATTCCGTGTAACCCATGTCAGGATGCATGTCCGAAGCATTGTATCAGGATCGGTGATCACATTACAGCGCTTCCGGCGGTAGATGAATCTGCAACATGTATCGGCTGCGGTATGTGTGTTGCATCCTGCTCCGGCCAGGCAATTTTCTTAGTAGATGAAACATATGAACCGGGATTTGCAACGGTAACAATTCCATATGAATTTCTTCCGCTTCCGGAAAAAGGAGACAAAGGATATGGACTTGGCCGTGACGGCAGTAAAGTTTGCGAGGCAGAGGTTGTGGATGTCAGAACAGCAAAAGCTTTTGATCATACAAATCTGTTGACCATAAAAGTTCCGGCGGATATGGCAATGAAAGCAAGATTTTTCCGTGCCTAAGCTTAGAACGGAAAATCTGATGGAAAAAGAGAGGACATAACAATGGAAAATATATATGACAGAATCGATGCGCTGGGAGAATTTATCCCACAGCCGGATGACGACAGAATCATCTGCAGATGCGAAGAAGTGACAAAAGGTGAAATAAGAAAAGCGGTACACGATGGCATGTATACCATCACCGAAATTCGAAGATATTTACGCTGCGGCATGGGACTTTGCCAGGGACAGACCTGTGCGAAACTGGTAAAAGGCATTGTAGCCAGAGAGCTTGGCGTATCACCGGCGGTATTGGAGCCGGCCACATCCAGAGCACCCATGAGACCTCTGGAGATGAAGATTTTTGCAAAGGAAGGTGAGCAGGATGCGTAAGACAGCGGATGTGATCATTATCGGAAGCGGCGTAATCGGATGCGCCACAGCCTATGAGCTGGCAAAAAAAGGAACATCGGTCATTGTACTGGACAAAGATGAGAGCATCGGAAATGGCGGTTCCAGCAGAAACGGCGGCGGTGTCCGTCAGTCAGGACGTGATCCGAGAGAGCTTCCCCTTGCAATGTATGCGGTAGAACATTTATGGCCGCATCTTTCCGAAGAACTTGGCATCGATGTGGAATATCACAAAGAAGGAAACCTTCGATTAGGAAAAACAGCGCATCACATGGAGATCCTGCAGGGATTGACAGACCGGGCAGTTGCCTGTGGCCTGGATGTACATATGATTGATGGAAAAGAAGTGCGTGAGATCAATCCATATCTCAGCGATGAAGTCATTGGCGCAAGCTGGTGTCCGACAGACGGACATGCAAATCCGTTAGTGACAACTCTGGGATATTACCGGGAAGCCAGAAAACGTGGTGTACAGTTTTACACCGGAGAAGAAGTGGTGGAACTGCAGATGGTCAGAGGAAAAGCCCGCAGAGTGGTAACAAAAAATAACGTGTTTGAGGGAGATAAGATCATCGTGGCAGCAGGTTACGCCAGCAGAGCCATTCTTGGAACTGTCGGAATTGACATACCGATGTCAAATGATCTGATCGAAGCACTGGTAACAGAGGCAGAACCGCAGATGTTTCCTCAGATGCTTGGTACGGCAGACGCTGATTTTTACGGTCATCAGACAGACCATGGTTCTTTTGTATTCGGTGGTGCTTCCGGATATGAAACCGTCAATAAAGATAACGGTCACAACATGACTTCCAGTATCACAGCACCATGTATCTGCCGTGGAATTATGAAATATATCCCGAAGCTGGCAGATGCCAAGATCGTCCGTACCTGGGCGGGATACGAAGATGTATGTATCGATGGTGTACCGGTGCTTGGTGCAATCGATGAAGTTCCGGGACTGATCACAGCGTGTGCTTTTACCGGACATGGATTTGGTATCTCACCGATCGTTGGAAAACTGTTATCGGAAGTTGCAAGAGAAGAATCGACAACGCTGGATATTTCAGCATTTCGTTATGACAGATTTCATGCAGTAATTTAAAAAATATGGTATACTCATCCGTAACAAGGACAGCTGATGCGTTGTTCCCGGATGCGTATATCTGCAAATAAGAAAGGTGTTTAAAAAAGCACCAGACAAAATTTACTTACCAAAAGCAGAAGTTATGCAGAAGGGAGAAACTCAGATGGACTCAAAAATTGATTTTTTATATTTAAGTGAACCAGATATGATCAAAGCAGGCGTAAAAGACATGAAGCAGTGTGTGGATGTGATGGAAGATATGCTGATCACACTTTACAAAGGTGATTATGTGATGGGCGGACAGAATCACAACTCCCACGGATGCATGATCACATTTCCGGATCATCCGGAATTTCCGGGTATGCCACAGAATGCGGATGACAGACGTTTTATGGCAATGCCGGCGTATCTGGGTGGAAATTATCAGATGGCAGGTATGAAATGGTATGGTTCCAATGTGGAGAACAAGAAAAAAGGGCTTCCACGTTCCATTCTAATGATGATGCTGAATGACAAAGATACCGGCGCACCGCTGGCCCTGATGTCAGCAAACCTGGTAAGTGCTTACCGAACCGGAGGAATTCCTGGAGTTGGCGCAAAATATTTGGCCAGAAAAGATGCGAAAGTTGCTTCAGTCATCGGACCGGGTGTTATGGGAAAAACATCTCTGGCAGCGTTCGTCAGTGTGTGCCCACAGCTTGATACCGTAAAAATCAAAGGCCGTGGACAAAGATCCCTGGATTCCTTTGTTTCCTTTATTAAAGAGGAATTACCGCAGATCAAAGACATTCAGATCTGTGAGACGGTAGAAGAAGCAGTGAGGGACAGCGATATTATCAGTTTTACCACAACGGTGCGTGACGATGTCTCTTCCTTCCCATATATCAATGGGGAATGGATAAAAAAAGGCGCATTGATCAGCATGCCGTCGGCCGCCAGATTTGATGATGATTTTCTGGTAAATAACTGCAAACTGGTGGTAGATAACTCCAAACTGTATGAGGCCTGGGAAGAAGAATATCCGTACCCGACTTACCCGCAGATGCAGATCATCGGCACAAAATTTACAGACTTAAGACATGAAGGAAAAATCAAACCTGAGGACATCATTGACCTTACAGATATTATAGAAGGAAGACGCCCGGGACGGGAAAGCGACGATGACATCATCGTATATTCCGTTGGTGGTATGCCGGTAGAGGATATCGCATGGGGCGGCATGGTTTACCGCAACGCAGTTAAGCTTGGAATTGGAGTAAAACTGCCACTCTGGGACAAACCAGAAATGGCATAAACTTAAGAAAATTCAGGAGCTGATACGATGAACGAGAAAGAAATGCTGGTACCCGTACAACCATATTTGTCACTGGATGCAGATGATTACAAAGAGATCATTCCACGCAGAATGGGAATTTCCAATTTTTATGAATTTCATGTACAGGAGGGAGCACCTGCAAATTTTAAAGCAGTGCCGGATGACAGTACAGATCTCGTTTTTGGTATTGGAGAGCATGACGTAAAGGTGCTGCTTGGCGGAACGGTCCTGAAAGCAAAGGACTGGGAATTTGAGGATGGAAGATATTATTTCGGAGCCAGATTTTTCCCGGGAAAATATATTCTCCCTTCGGGACTTACGATTCAGGAAGTCGTCAATCAGGATCTGGAGATAGATAAAAATGAATATGGAGCCGGGCTGACCGATGCACTGGCAGAAGCAGGAAATGTAAAAAAACGGGCGGAAATTTTATTGAAGTATTTGTCGGAAAAGCAGAAGGATCAGGCAAAAGATTCCGCTCATGTACTGGAAGAATATCTGAGACAAAGGATTTATGCTACCAATGGAAATATTTCCATACAGATGCTGAGCAGGGAGACGGGCTATTCGGAAAGTTATATCCGCAGGATTTTCAAACAGATCCATGGAATTTCCCCGAAAGAATTTGAACGATTCATCCGGTTTCAGACTTTTTTAAATGCAATTCATGGGGCAGCAGGTCAGGTGGACAGTGAAGCGCTGGCATTGAATTGCGGATATTATGACCAGTCGCATATGTTAAAAGATTTCCGGGCGTTTGCAGGAACGACACCGGAAAGATATAAGAAACTTTTGAAAGAGAAAACGAACGATAGAAAGGATGACGATCATGGACTTAGCAAGAATTGAAATTATCACAGGAATGTCAAAATTTAACGGATTAAAAGCAGCACTGAGCAAAGCCGGTGTAAGAGGCATGACCGTAACACAGGTGCTTGGATGTGGAATTGAAAAGGGTACAAAAGAGTATGAAGTAGACGAAAACTATGAGATGGAGCTTTTGCCGAAACAGCAGATCGCTTTGGTGGTAGAAAAATCAAAAGTAGATGAGATCGTGGAACTTATCAAACAGGAATTGTATACCGGACATATCGGTGATGGTAAGATTTTTGTATATGATATTACGAATGTCATCCGGGTTCGTACCGGAGATGAAGGTGTGGACGCGTTATAATAGACAAGAGCGTAAAAAAACAATAAATCGGATTCTGTTTCATGTCTGCAGATATAAGGAAAGACAGACAGGAAGTTAGAGTCAGAGAGAAAAGAGTTGAGAGTAAGATGAGTGATAACGAAAAGAAACTGGGATTACATAGTGTGGTATCTGTTTCCGTCGGTCTGGTCATTGCAACAAGCTGCCTGGTTTCCTTAGGACAGGGAGCCGGAAGTGTCGGTAGTATTTTCATCGTTGCAATGATCGTAGCCTGTCTGTTGAATATGACGACCATCGCGTCCCTTTCTGAATTAAATGCACTGATGCCAAATACCACCGGTGGACTGGCGCAGTATACACTGGCGTGTATGGGACCATTCCCAACGCTGATTTCCATGGTAGGAGGATATCTGATCTGTAACATTATGTCTTCCGGCGTAGAGGCTTCCATTTTTGCCTATGCCATGGCAACAACGATTCCATTGCCGATTCCGAGTATCGTATGGACGTTGATCATGACAGTGATTGTTACAATTGCGAATCTGTATGGTGTGGATATGTTTGCAAAACTGCAGGATGTGGTAGCATTTTTGCTGGTCGGTTCCATGGTTGTGCTTGGACTGATCGGAATGTTTAAACTGGGAACCGGGCAGGTGGTTTCTCAGCCTTATAATATGACAACAAAATTCAGTGATGTCATCCCAACGGTAGCTGTTGCATTCTGGCTGTTTATCGGAGCAGAATATGTCATTCCGGTTTCCAAAAATGTGAAAAATGCAAAACGAAACGTGCCCCTTGGCATGATCATCGGGCTGGCATTGATCTGTGTGGTTCAGTCTATTATGGTACTGGGATTTCATAATTATACACCGTGGAATGATCTGTTAAATTCCGCAGCACCGCATTTGTTGTATGGAGAAAACCTGCTTGGAAAAGCCGGCAGGATCTGGATGACCATCGTGTCTGTACTGGCAGTTGTCAGCAGTCAGAACTCAACGGTCAACGGATTGAGTGAGATCTGTCAGGGTATGGCAAAAATGAATATGATGCCACGGATCTTTGCAAAAACAAATAAGAAAAAAGTACCATGGTTTGGCGTTATTTTCGTCAGCGTGTTTATTTTCGTATTTGCAAAACTCAGCGATGGATCTTCCGATGCAATTTCCTTCCTGATTCTGGTAGGTTCTGTATTTTGGATGATTTCCTATGTGCTGGCTCACATGGACGTTCTGATCTTACGCCGCAGACTGCCGAAGGCTCCGCGTTCCTTCAAAGTGCCTTTCGGACCGGTGCTTCCAATGATCGGAATTGCAGGAATTATATATATGATTCTGAATATTTCCACAGATCCGGTGGAGCGAAATATGATCTGGCTGGTAACAGGAATTACCTTTGCGGTATTGGCCGTTTACTCCTTCTTCTGGATTAAGTTCAAGATGAAGATGCCGGTGTTCAAGAGTGTTCCGGTGGAAAAAGTGATGGCGATGGAAAACAGTATGTACTATACGATCCGAAAGCGGCGGGGAATCTGGCGATAAAGATGGAAATATAAAATATAGAATAGTTTTCGGATCATACATCATGGAATAGGAAAGCGATATAGAGCGATTTTGGAAACAGGTAAAGTACTTTTGCGAGGTGCTTTGCCTGTTTTTTCGCTTTTCCTTTTGAAAAGATTCTGGTATGATAGCATGGTGTAAAATTTTTAACTATCAAAAATTCAAGTGAATCATAAAAACAAAGGAGAACATGTAGATAAATGAGTATTTTAAATGTAGAACACCCGACGCATGGTTTTGGCGACCGTGCGATTTTTGAAGATGTATCTTTTCGTTTGCTGAAGGGCGAGCATATCGGTTTGATCGGTGCAAACGGCGAGGGAAAATCCACATTTATGAGTATTGTAACAGGACGTCTGATGCCGGATGAAGGAAAAGTCGAATGGGCAAAAAATGTCCGTGCGGGCTATCTGGATCAGCATGCAGTGCTGGAACAGGGGATGACCATTGGCGATGTGCTGCGTTCCGCATTTGCCTGGCTGTTTGATATGGAAACAGAGATGAATCAGATGTTTGAGCAGATGGCGGAGGCCACTCCGGAGGAAATGGAACGTCTGCTGGAAGAAACAGGTACCTATCAGGAATTGCTGGATCAGCATGATTTTTATATGATCGATGCGAAAGTGGATGAGGTGGCCCGGGCATTAGGTCTGTTAGATCTTGGATTGGATCGCGATGTTACAGACCTGAGTGGCGGTCAGAGAACAAAAGTATTGCTGGCAAAACTACTGCTTGAAAAACCGGATATTTTATTGCTGGACGAGCCGACAAACTATCTGGATGAGGAGCATATTGCATGGTTGAAACGTTACCTGCTGGATTATGAAAATGCATTTATTCTGATTTCTCATGATATTCCGTTCCTGAATGAAGTGGTAAATATTATTTATCATATGGAAAATCAGGAACTGAACCGCTATGTGGGAGATTACGAGCATTTCCAGGAAGTGTACGCTATGAAAAAAGCGCAGCTTGAGGCAGCCTACCGCAGACAGCAGCAGGAAATCAGTGAGTTAAAAGACTTTGTGGCAAGAAATAAAGCCAGGGTTTCTACCAGAAATATGGCGATGTCCCGTCAGAAAAAACTGGATAAGATGGATGTGATTGAACTGGCAGCAGAGCGTCCAAAGCCGGAATTTCATTTTCAGTATGGGCAGACTCCGGGAAAAATGCTGTTTGAGACACATGATTTGGTGATCGGTTATGATGAGCCGTTATCCAAACCGTTGAATTTCTCCATGGAGCGTGGACAGAAGATTGCGCTGGTTGGTACAAATGGAATCGGAAAAACAACGTTATTAAAGAGTATTCTTGGACTGATTCCATCTATTTCCGGTGAATGTGAACTTGGCGAAAAACTGCAGCTTGGCTATTTTGAGCAGGAGGTAAGCCCGGATAACCGAAACAGTTGTATTGAGGAAATCTGGGAGGAGTTTCCTTCTTTTTCTCAATATGAAGTGCGTTCTGCTCTGGCAAAATGCGGACTGACAACGAAGCATATTGAAAGCCAGGTGCGTGTACTCAGCGGTGGTGAGCAGGCGAAAGTACGTCTGTGTAAACTACTGAACCGTGATACGAATTTCCTGCTTTTGGATGAGCCGACAAACCATCTGGATGTGGATGCAAAGGATGCCTTGAAAACAGCCCTGCAGGAATACCGTGGTAGTATTCTGCTGATCTGCCATGAGCCGGAGTTTTATCAGGATGTGGTAGACGAGATCTGGAATATGAGCCAGTGGACAACGAAATTATAGAATTTTTATGCTATTGAAGATGCATGTGTAAAAATGCGCACATGATAAATATCAGAGAATATATAAAATTATGTTTGATAATTTTATGATAAATTCTAAGTAGTAATCAAAAAAGCCTCATTTATCAAGGTTTTTCAATGGT
>CAVAFS010000324.1:0-2295 GCA_963587975.1 Bulleidia sp.
GCCATATGAAGTTCTTCCTGTTGCAATCTGCAAAAAATTCCAGGAAATATGCACAAAGTATGACTTGTATGCAGGGTTAAGTAATAGTTTTGATAATATCACGCAGCTGCCTGACTATTATAAGCAAGCCTTACGTGCGATCGAGATCGGTATTTCTCACAAGAAATCTGCAGATTTGTTCCGCTATTCTGATTTTTATTTGGAACACATAGAACATCTCTTTCTCCAGAAAGAATCTGCGGCTGTTTTTTGTCATCCGAAAATACAGGTACTGGAAGCTTATGACCAGGAACATCATACAAATCTGACAGATACGCTGTACCAGTATCTTTTACATGAAAGGAATCCAAATCTGACTGCTGAATGTATGGGATTGCACAGAAATACGATCACTTACCGTATACGAAAAATTGATGATATCGTACATATCAATTATGACGATCCGAATGAGCGGCAGTATATCCTGTTATCCTATCATTTGAGTCGTACCTAAAAAATAAGAGGAGAAACAATATCACAAACATATGATATCGTTACTCCTCTTATTAACCTTACTTTAAAATTTCAAGCGATGAATTGCCTGTTTTCCACTCTTCTGCGCACCGCGGGCATACTCAAACTTCGGATAGCCGAATCCCATCGCCGTTGCCACAAAATGATCTTCCGGAATGCCAAGTTTCGCCCATACATCCGGCATCAGTTTCATGACGTTCATTGGGAAACCAAGGTACACGCAGCCAAGTCCTTTTGACTCGCATAACAGTTCAAAATAAGCTAATGTAATTCCCACTTCCACTGCTGCAGAGCCAAATTTCTTCGGCATATGTGGAATGATGACATGCGGTGCAGAACAGAAATAAATATCTCCGTTCATGGCCTGTGGCCCACGATCTTCCATGATTCCGTAGGACTCTGCATCCCAGGTACGTGGGAAAATCCCCTGCTTTTTCAGTTCTTCTGCACCTTCACAGATCATCTTGCGCAATTTATCCAGTTCCGCACGGTCATCAATAACGGTAAACTCCATTTTCTGCTTGTTTCCGCCAGTCGGTGTTGCCTCCACTGCTGCAAGCAGTTCATTTAAAAGTTCTGGATCCACATTTTCATCTTTGTAATGACGACAGGAACGACGGCTGCAGACCAGACGCTCCAGATCTGTGGAAATTGAATCACTTGGTAACGGAAGACTGTCTTCCGGCTTTTTGCCAAGTACGCTGATGGCTCCATTCGGACAGACAGTCAGGCAATGCTGGCAGCCCCAGCAGCCGTACCAGTCCATACTTTTTACCGGTTTCAGACTCGGCTTTTTATGTTCATTCATCTCAACCAGCATAGACGGACAGGCAAGCTGGCATAAACCGCAGCCCACACATTTACTCTCGTCTACCCGAAATTGTGTATCAATAAAACTCATTGTTTGGCTCCTCCTGATATTTTTTATATTTGTGTGGCATAAAGGGACTCTGGCTATTTTTTCTCGACCAGCGATTGTTAGCGGGCGAGACAAAATCGCAGAATCCCTTTTCACAACCTAACCAAAAACCACACAATTACCCGAAAACATTTTAAATAATGTAAAACCAGTTTTCATCCTGATCTAAATTACTGATCTCCATGGTTGTTTTTCCGCCCTGCTTAAACTGCAGTTCCTGCCCTTTAATGCTGACCGTTGTTCCCGCCGGAATAGATTTCGTAATAAACGCATTACCACCGATGACAGAATCTCTGCCGATGACAGTCTCACCGCCAAGGATGGACGCACCGGAATAAATCGTCACGTTATCCTCAATGGTCGGATGACGCTTTGCATTTTTCAGTTTCTGACCACCTCTGGTAGACAACGCACCAAGGGTAACACCCTGATAAATTTTGACATTATCACCGATAATGGTTGTCTCACCGACTACAATGCCGGTGCCATGATCGATAAAGAAATGTTTTCCGATGGTTGCACCCGGATGAATATCGATTCCTGTCACGCTGTGTGCGTACTCTGTCATAATACGCGGAATTAACGGCACGGAACGGATAAACAGCTCATGAGCCAGACGGTTAATGGTGATGGCAAATAATCCCGGATAAGCCAGAATGATCTCGCCGTAGCTGTTTGCTGCCGGATCCCCCTCTAAAGCTGCCTGCAGATCCCCTTCCAGGTACTCACGGATCTTCGGAATCTGACGCAGGAAATCTACGGTAATCTCATAACTTTCTTTTTCAATCTGCTCCCGGCATTTTCCATCCAGCTTCGGGCAGAATTTGGAAACTTTTGCGATCTGCCGGCTGAGACGATACAAC
>CAVAFS010000325.1:0-3490 GCA_963587975.1 Bulleidia sp.
GGTTTGAAGAGCACGGATGATTTAGGGTTTTTCGTGCAGGTAAAGTATTTATATTGGGAGGAAAATTGAATCATGAAGAAAAAAGACAATCAAAATTCAGTGGTTGCATTTGGTGTGCATGGCTGGTTTCACATCATTTATATGATGCTGATGTTCTGGTTTTACGTTGGAATGATCAACGACGGAAGTAACAACATTGCAGGTAAGATTGCAGAGCACATGCTCGGAAGTGCCAAAATGGCAGGAACGATTTCAACCTGTAATTCCATTGCCGGAATTCTCGGCGTTGGTTTATTTATCGTGATCGGTGTGTTAAACCGTAAGATCGGTTCCCGTTATATGTCCGGTATCAACTGCATTATCGCGGGTATTACATATATCGGTGTGCTGAATGCCACAAGCCCGCTTGTTTATACTATTATGATGGCGATTACATGCGGAACCATCATGTCAGCTGGTTATCTTTGCGGTGGAGTTCTCGTTGCAAACTGGTTCCCGAAGAAAAAAGGAATCGTTATGGGTTATACAACTATGGGACACAACCTTGCAACAGCAATCTATGTACCGCTGATCCTGTTCCTGGTTGGCAGATTTGGCGTAACCCGTGCATGCTACCCGATTTCCATCGGATGTATCGCACTTGGTATTATCGGAATTTTGTTTGTTCGTGATACACCGTTTGAACGCGGTTATTACCCGGATCATGTATCCAAAGAAGTATATGATGAATTTTATGATACAGCAGATGATTCCGTTGCCGGTGAAAAAGACGGTGGCTGGACTGTAAAAAAATTATTAAAATGCGATCAGGTATGGATGGTTGCCCTGGTAACCGGTGTATTCCAGATCTGTTCCGTAGGAACCATGTCACAGATGATCAACCGTACCACAAATGGTTTCGGGTTCTCCATCACAGTAGCAGCAAGTATCATGTCTGCCTGCGCCATCGTAGGTGTGGTCGGATCTTTTCTGATCGGTGTGCTGGATCAGAAAATTGGTACCAAGAAAGCCATGATCGTATTTGGATGCTGGTATGCATGCGCATTACTGTTTAACTTTACAAATACTATGGTTGGATTCTGGATTTCCATCGTGATGATTGGTATCGGAATTGGAGGAAGTGCAAACTTCACCACATCCCTTCCGGCTTCTGTATTCGGACGTCAGGGATTTGATAAAGTAAACTCTGTATTGTTCCCGATTCAGGGTATCATTACTGCACTGACATTCGCAATCAATGGTGCGGTTATGAATATGACAGGCGGAAATATCCGTTACGCATATGTGATTGATGCGTGCCTGGCTCTTGTCAATGTACTGCTCATTATCGTGTTCGTAAAAGATCACAAGTACAACAGAGACTGGATCGCAGAGCAGGAAGCAAAAGGTGAAACAGGCGCAGAGGCTGCGTTAAAAACACTTTAATAAAATAGCATAACTGTTTGGTTAATGAAAGCACCCGAGTTGATTTTTCTTGCTAGCTAACAATTGCTTATCAAGAAAAAATCAACTCGGGCGCTATTTATGTACAGGGAAAAACGAGGGTAGTGAGCGTCTGGTGAAGGTGGAAGCTTTTTTGATAAAAAGGGGTTTTTTAGAAAATCTCAGTGTGGTATGATGAAGGAAAATTATGAGCGAGAAAATCGCAGCATTACTGTAGTATGTGGAGGATTGGAAATATGGGAAAAAATGTTGATATTGCCGCACTTGGCGAATTGTTGATTGATTTTACGGAAGCTGGAACAGGCGCGGATGGAATGCGTTTGTTCGAACAGAATCCGGGTGGAGCTCCTGCAAATCTTCTGACTGTGGCCAGCCATATGGGTTATCGGACCGAGTTTATCGGAAAAGTCGGAAAGGACATGCATGGTGCATTTCTGAAAAAGACACTGAAAAAGGAAAATATTGGTGTTTCGAATCTGATCGAAGACGACAATTATTTTACAACGTTAGCTTTTGTAGCTATTGACGAAAACGGTGAGCGCGAGTTTTCCTTCGCAAGAAAACCGGGTGCAGACACGCAGCTGCGTGCGGATGAATTGAATACAGAACTTTTGCAGAACTGCAGAATTTTCCACTTTGGTTCTCTGTCACTGACAGATCAGCCTGCAAAAAATGCGACCGTAGCGGCTGTAACCTGTGCAAAGGAAGCCGGTGCACTGATTTCCTATGATCCAAATTACCGTGCAACTTTGTGGAGCAGTGAGACCGAGGCAGCCGAGAACATGAAATCCATGATTCCACATGCGGATGTCATGAAAGTATCCGATGAAGAAAGTCTGCTTCTCACCGGAGAGACAACCTATGAAGCAGCAGCTGACAAACTGCTTGCAATGGGACCGAAGCTCATTGCGGTAACTCTTGGCAGCGAAGGGGTACTGATGGCGACCAAAGAGAAAAAAGAGCGCATCGCCGGATTTTCTGTACAGGCTGCAGATACGACCGGTGCCGGAGACTCCTTCTGGGGCGGCACGTTAAGCGCTTATTTATCGCTGGAAAAACCATTCGAATCTCTGACCTGGGAAGAAGTACATCACTGTGCCGTATGTGGAAACGCAACCGCAGCACTCTGTGTGCAGAAACGTGGCGGAATCCCGGCAATTCCGACCAAAGAAGAAGTGGAGCAGATGTTAACAGAAAAATTATGTTAAACGCTGGTGAGAGGTTGTAACAACAAAGGAATGACATCAAAATGGGAAAAAAGTATTAATTGTAGACGATGAAAAAGAAATTGCAGATCTGGTAGAAGTTTACCTGAAAAACGATGGTTACGAGGTTTTGAAATTTTATAATGCAACCGATGCCCTGCACTGTGTAATGGAAGAGCAGGAACCGGATCTGGCGCTCCTGGATGTAATGCTCCCGGACATGAGCGGCTTTACACTTTGCCAGAAAATCCGTGAAAAATATCTGTTTCCGATCATCATGCTGACGGCAAAGGTTGAGGACATGGACAAAATCACCGGTCTGACTCTCGGGGCAGATGACTATATCACAAAGCCGTTTAATCCGCTGGAGCTGATGGCTCGGGTAAAAACACAGCTGCGCCGTTATACCCGGTACAATCCAGGAAGCACAGAACCTGAAGAATCCTCATCGGCAGACGAAATCGACATTCGAGGTCTGCAGATCTGTAAAAATAAACATAAATGCACCTTAAATGGGGCAGAACTGAACCTGACACCGATTGAATTTGATATTTTATGGTATTTGTGTGAGCATCAGGGAAAGGTAGTATCTTCCGAGGAGCTTTTTGAGGCAATCTGGAAGGAAAAATATCTGGACAACAACAACACAGTCATGACACATATTGCCCGTCTGCGTGAAAAAATGCAGGAACCGGCTCGAAGACCGAAATATGTGGAAATCCTGTGTGATCCGGATAAACTGGCAAGAGTGTTTGATAACCTGCTGCGCAATGCGGTGAATTACAGTTATGCAGGCACAACGATTTATTTTTCTATGGATTATGAGCCAATCAAGGATGAAG
>CAVAFS010000326.1:0-4829 GCA_963587975.1 Bulleidia sp.
TCTTACTTTACCGTAACGAACAACTTCAACTTTCTCTACGTTCGGGGAGTGTAATGGCCAAGTTTTCTCTACGCCAACACCGTTGGAGAATTTACGAACTGTAAATGTCTCGCGGTTGCTTCCGCCCTGTTTCTTTAATACAGTACCCTCGAAAACCTGAATTCTTTCGCGGTTACCCTCTTTGATTTTTGCAGATACACGAACTGTATCTCCTACGGAAAACTCCGGTACTTCAGCTTTCAGCTGCTCAGCTTCGATGCTTTTGATAATTTCATTTGCGTTCATTTTTGTGACCTCCTGTTATTTGGATGTTCTTAATACGTTACGTAACAGAGGACCATCTCTTCTTTAATTCACAACGTATGATAGTTTACCATACTTATTTATAAAAAGCAACACAAATCGTTGCATTTCTATTGTACTTTTTTCGATTCTTTTAAAATCTGCTTCACATCCGCTCTGGAAAGTTCTGCATCTTCCAAAAGTTCCGGCCGGTTGTGCAGTGTACGCAGCACCGACTGCTCATGTCTCCATGCTTCCACTTTTTTATGATCACCGGACAGCAACACCTGCGGCACTTCTTTTCCATTCCAGTTCGCCGGACGGCTGTACTGCGGATATTCCAGCAGACCGCCTTCTAATGACTCCGTAGAGCCGGATTCTTCATTGGTCAGAACCCCCGGAACCATACGGGAAATAGCATCTACCATAACCATGGCAGGCAGTTCCCCACCGGTCAGCACATAATCACCGATAGACACGTAATCCGTCACGATTTCTTCCAGCACACGTTCATCCACGCCTTCATAATGTCCGCACAAAAAGATCAGATCTTCTTCTCTGGCGTATTCCTTTGCCATACCCTGCTCGAACACCTGTCCCTGCGGAGTCAGATAAATACAACGCGGCTGATAGCCGACCTGCTCTACAATGCTTTTCCATGCATCGTAGATCGGCTGCGCCTGCATCACCATACCGGCGCCGCCGCCATACGGATAATCATCCACTTTTTTATGACGGTCTTTTGTGAAATCACGGATATTAATTGTATTTATTTCAATCAGATTCTGCTCAATGGCATTTCCGATAATACTCGTATTCAATCCCTGCATCACCATGTCAGGAAATAATGTCAAAATATGAAATCTCATCAATTAATCCCTCAGTCCAGGCATCAGATAAACGGTCATCACCATCTGCTCCATATCAATGTCACGGACGCAGTCTTTGATGGCCGGAAGCAGTAACTGCGGCGCATCTTCCTGTTCTACCACATAGACATCGTTTGCTCCGGTCTGAAGCACATCTGTCAGTGTACCAAGTTCCTCGCCCTCTGTGGAAACAACTTTCATTCCGATCATATCAGCGATAAAATATTCATCTTTCTGCAGTTTCACCGCATTTTCCCGTGTCACATACAGACTTTTTCCGCGAAAACGCTCCACTTCATTGATATTCTGAAACTCCTTGAACTTCAGAATTACCATCTGTTTAAAAAATTTCACCTGGCAGATATGAAGTGTCATCCGTTCTTTTCCGGTGTCTAAAATAACTTCTTTCAGTTTTTTAAAACGTTTTACATCATCCGTGGTTGGAAATACTTTGACCTCCCCGGCGATTCCATGTGTGCTTGAAATCACACCTACCTGTAAAAATTCTTCCATGTTCTCCCTTTCAAAAAAGGGACATAGCTTAACACCATGTCCCTTGTCGCCTTTTTACTGTACGATCTCTACGATAACTTTTTTGTCTTCGCGAGATGCGGCAGCTTTCACAACAGAACGGATTGCTTTCGCAATTCTGCCCTGCTTACCGATCACTTTTCCCATGTCGGCCTGTGCAACATGCAGTTCCAGAACGGTTGCCCGGTCTTTCTCTGTCTCTGTTACAGTAACTTCCTCAGGATTGTCGACTAGTGATTTTGCAATTACTTCTACTAATTCTTTCATCACGTTTCCCTCACTAATCTATTATTTCTCGATACCAGCTGTTTTTAAAATTTTCTCAACTGTCTGTGTAGGCTGTGCTCCGTTTGCTAACCATTTTTTAGCTGCTTCCTCGTCTACGCGGATCTCAGACGGCTCTTTAGTCGGATCATAATATCCGATCTCCTCGATGAATCTACCATCTCTCGGGCTTCTGGAATCTGCTACTACGATTCTATAGAAAGGAGCTTTCTTCTGTCCCATTCTTCTTAATCTGATTTTAACTGCCATGTGTTTCACCTCCTCAAATTTCTACTTCACTGCGCATACGCGCTATATGGTTAAAAAGGAAACTTGAAATTTCCAAATTTACCGCCACGTTTACCTTTGCCCATCATGTTAGGCATCTGTTTCATCATCTTGCGTGCCTGTTCAAACTGTTTTACCAGTCGGTTGACTTCGCTGATATCCACACCGGCACCAGCCGCAATACGACGTTTTCTGCTTGGATTGATCAGGTTTGGATCCCCACGCTCCGCCGGAGTCATGGAATAGATAATCGCTTCGATTCGCGCCATCTTCTTCTCATCCATCGCATCTTCAATCTGTTTTAACTGAGCACCGCCCATGCCCGGCATCATGCTTAAGACATTTGCGAAACCGCCCATTTTTTTCATCTGGCTCATAGAGTCCAGATAATCATTAAATGTGAACTCTGCTTTCCGGAAACGTTTTTCCATGTCAGCAGCTTTCTCGTCATCGATTTCCGCCTGTGCTTTCTCGATCAGGGTAAGCACATCGCCCATACCAAGAATTCGGGAAGCCATACGATCCGGATAAAACTGCTCCAGATCTGAAAGTTTCTCACCCATACCTGCATACAGAATCGGTTTTCCGGTTACGGCACGAATGGAAAGTGCTGCACCGCCTCGGGTATCACCATCTAATTTTGTCAGGATCACACCATCGATTCCGATTTTTTCATCAAAGGTGCTTGCCACATTAACCGCGTCCTGACCGGTCATGGCATCGACTACCAAAATGGTCTGTGCTACGTCCACATTCTCTTTGATTTCAATCAGCTCGTCCATCATATCTTCATCTACATGAAGTCGACCGGCTGTATCAAGAATGATAATGTTGTTGCCGTTCTTTGCCGCATGCTCTACCGCTGCTTTTGCAATGTTCACCGGCTTGTGTCCGTCACCCATGGTAAATACTTCCACGCCCTGTTTTTCACCGTTGACCTGTAACTGCTGAATCGCAGCCGGACGATAAACGTCGCAGGCAACCAGAAGTGGTTTCTTTCCTTTGAGTTTGAACTTTCCTGCAAGTTTTGCAGTTGTCGTTGTTTTACCGGCACCCTGAAGACCAACCATCATAATGATCGTTGTCGCCTGTCCCGGACGAAGTTTAATCTCCGTTGTCTCTGAACCCATCAGGTTAACCATTTCCTCGTTAACGATCTTGATTACCATCTGTCCCGGATTCAGACCATTCATTACATCTGCACCAATTGCACGTTCCTGTACAGATTTCACAAACTGCTTTACTACTTTAAAGTTTACATCCGCTTCCAGCAAAGCCATCTTAACTTCCTTCAGTGCAGCTTTTACATCTGCTTCTGTCAGGCGGCCTTTGCTTCGCAGGTTCTTAAATACGTTTTGCAGTTTTTCGGATAAGCTGTCAAATGCCATACTTATAATTCCTCCAAAATCCGTCCGGAGATCTGATTGATCTCCTCCATTGTCTGTGCAATACAGTCCTCTTTATAATGAAGCGAAAGATCACGAATCTTTGAAACATCTTCTTTTGTCTTCCAGAACCGCTCTACCAGATGAAGCTTTTCTTCATATCCGGCAAGGATCTTATCACATCGTTTTACCAGATCATGTACACCCTGACGACTGATTCCTAACTCCTCAGCAATTTCGCTTAAGGACATATCGTTCAGCACAACATCTTCATATACATGCTTCTGATGCTCCGTGAGCAATTCTCCATAAAAATCATACAAAAAGACCTGACGTCCAATTTTCTCCATGTCAATCACCTTTGCTAGATTATCACACTTGTTTTACCCTGTCAAGTATTTTTTCTTTACACTTATATATTTTTTTATTTTTACCAGTTTTTCTTCTCAGATGCGCTGTTGTGATTGTTTTTTCTTTCCTCAACCATTTTCACAAACCACTCTACCATAGTTGGATCCTGATGTGAGAAGAATGAACTCTGTGCTTTATCCAATCCTGCGATCACACTCATATCTTCTTCGGATAATGCAAAATCAAACACATTGAAGTTTTCTTCCATACGTTCCACATGTATAGATTTCGGGATTACAACGACACCTCTCTGAATGTGCCAGCGAAGCATTATCTGCGCCGGAGTCTTTTTGTACTTTTCTGCAATTTTTGCAATCGCAGGATCATCAAAAATACCTCCGCGGCCTTCGCCAAACGGTGCCCATGCTTCCATCTGAATGTTGTACTTATCTGCCCACTGTTTCATTTCTTTCTGCTGATTATGAATATGGATCTCCACCTGATTTACCATCGGTTTGATTTCATTAAAGGACGCAAAATCGATCATTCTGTCAGTATAGAAGTTTGAAATACCAATGGCACGGATTTTTCCTTCCTTATATAATTTTTCCAACGCACGGTATGCACCATATGCATCCGCAAACGGCTGATGTAACAGAACCAGATCCAGATAATCTGTTTTCAGCTTGCGCATGGATTCTTCCACGGATTTCTTTGCATTTTCATAGCCATAATGTTCGATCCATACTTTTGTTGTAAGGAAAATTTCTTCTCTCGGAATCCCGGATTTTGCAATGGCGTTTCCGACTTCTTCCTCATTAAAATAGCTCTGTGCGGTATCAATAGACCGGTATCCGAC
>CAVAFS010000327.1:0-5117 GCA_963587975.1 Bulleidia sp.
TCCTGCAATGTTTCTATATTTATTCCTATTCGTTCTCCTATTTCGTCTGGGTATCAAACTGGGCTTCTTCCCCATCTTCGACTTCCACCACGACTTTGTTTGGCAGGCACACGATGGTCTCCCCATTGGAAGAAATTGCATGCTGATTTACGCAGAGTTTGTCCGGACAGTCTGCAGAGATCATATCTGCTTTTCCGTTTTCGATCACAAGAGTATTTGTCACCGTTCCATCTGCGTTTTTTATCTCGATTTTCTGCGCTTTTTCTCCTGTCGTATGCAGGTCATAAGTACCGTATACGTTTCCATCTACCGTTACTTTTACCTGTCCTCCTGGTGTACTTTGCATCTTCTGAAACACAAAATACCCGATCACCGCTGCCACAAAGATCATCACCAGTAATAAAATCTCTTTTTTACCGACTTTTTTGTCCATGCTTATGCCCTGCTTCCGATATAATAGAACCCTTTACATTCATCCAGGCGCACCGGAATGATCTGTCCGATCAGTTCTTTTCCACCCGGGAAATGTACGACACTGTTGTTGCCAAGACGTCCTGTCAGGAGGCTGTCATCCTGATGGTTGACACTCTCTACCAGTACATCCTGAACCTGACCGGTGAGTACTGCAGATTTTTCTGCTGCAATCTCCTGTACTTCTTTTAACAGGCGGTCAAAACGCGCTTTTACCACGTCTTCTGGCACCTGCTCTTCCATTTTCGCTGCCGGTGTACCGGTACGTTTGGAATAAATAAAGGTAAAGGCGCTGTCGTAACGCACTTTGCGTACCACGTCCATGGTTTCCTCAAAATCTTCCTCGGTCTCGCCCGGGAATCCGACAATAATATCTGTGGTCAGTGCGATATCCGGAATGGCTGCACGAATCTTGTCTACCAGTGTCAGATATTGTTCCTTGTCATAATGACGGTTCATGATTTTTAACAGACGGCTGCTGCCGGACTGCAATGGTAAATGCAGGTGTCTGCAAATTTTCTTTGATTTTGCCATTACTTCGATCAGTTCGTCAGAAAGATCCTTCGGATGAGAAGTCATGAAACGGATACGCTCAAGTCCCTCGATCTGCTCAATCTGCTCCAGTAACTGTGCAAAAGTAATCGGCTGATCCAGATTCTTTCCATAAGAATTGACATTCTGTCCCAGAAGCATAACTTCCACAACGCCGTCTGCCACAAAATTCTCAATCTCACGGATGATCTCCCGGGGTTCTCTGCTGCGCTCACGTCCTCTTACATATGGAACGATACAGTAACTGCAGAAATTGTTGCAGCCAAACATGATATTGACACCACTCTTGAAGCGGAATTTACGCTCGTTCGGAAGCTGCTCCACGATCTGATCTGTATTTTCCCATACATCAACTACCATCTTTTTATTTTCGATGGACTGCACCAGAAGCTCCGCAAATTTGAAGATATTGTGTGTACCAAAGATCAGGTCTACAAAACGATAGCTCTGTTTGATCTTTTCTACTACTTTTTCTTCCTGCATCATACAGCCGCAGAGTGCGATCATCATATGTGGATTTTTCTTCTTATATCCATGCAGATAACCGAGACGGCCGTATACTTTATTATTTGCATTTTCACGAACGGTACAGGTATTGTAAATAACAAAATCTGCGTCCTCGGATTCGGACTCCTGATATCCGATGGCATTTAAAATACCGCATAATTTCTCGGAGTCACGGGCGTTCATCTGACAACCAAAGGTATTGACACAAAATGTCATTTTTCTGCCTGCCTCTTTCTCCATCTGTGCCACCAGCGTACGTGCCTTCGCAATGAAATAATACTGGCGCAGCGGCTCTTCCGCCGGCGGATCCAGTGTCAGGTCGATCTGATTAATAAAATGTTCTATTTGCATATGTTTATCCTTATCTCTTCGTTTATTTTTAACTACTGAACATTTGTTCAGTGGTCATGAACTGAATAAGTATACCACACCTTGCGTTCTTTTTTCAATAGTAATACACATGTACGGTTCTGTGCATTGCGGTCAGCACATTCTGCAGTCGTTTCATCAGATTCTGACGCACGGAAATCTCAAAGGGCAGTTCCTTCGTCGTATAATCTTTATTGATCGCTTTTCCGATAAACAGATTTACCGTGGTACAGTTTTCCATCAGATAGCAGGCCAGGCGAGTGGCACCGTTATCCCGGCTCAGTTCTATAAAAAATTCTTCTGATACATCATCCTGCTGGTAGCGTTCCAGTAGTTCAATGGCTTTATTTAAGGTAAGCACACCTTCTGTCACCAGATCGATTCCTTCGATTTTTGCCGTCGGGGGGATTTCCGGATCCAGCACACCCACGGATGTGATCAGGCGGGTGCCAAGCTCTCTTGCCACGATCTGGCTTGTGATACCACCGGATACGATTTTGATTCCTTCCTGTTTCATAAAATCCTGCACCATACGATTGTCATCCTTTTTCTCCAGCGGTGGACCCGTCAGAATATTGACAATCTCTTCTTCCGTGATCCGTGCTACTGCGATGGTTGTATCATCACTGCACATTCCACCATAGAGATCCGCACAGGCACGATTCATCATATCTGCCAGCTGTGCGGCTGTGTGTGTTTTCCCTGCGCAGGACTCACAGCAGTTTGCCAGTGCATTCCAGTCCCAGCGGTAATTCATAATCTCCCCGGTGCCGCAATACAGACAGCCGTCACTCATGATAGCCAATGCATCGCCCGGCAGCGTCTGGAATCGGCATTCCCGGATTTTTTTCCCCTCAATTTTTCGGTAGGAAAAGGGCAAAGCCTTGATTTTGCCCTGTCGGATCAGAATACATTCCGGGTTATCATATTCGGCCACATAAATTTCTCCGGTGTGATACACCTGAATGATACTGAAGGTCGAATAAGCCACTCCGTTGACGGTAGATAACGGTAATGTCTTGGCAATGGTTGCAACTACTTCGTCAATGCTCATGTCATTGTACATCATCGTCGCAATGATCTTCGATGTCAGCGTAGCCAGAATATTTGCCCGGATACCGCTTCCCATGCCATCCGCCAGAATCAGGATTCTGGAATCTTCTTTGTCCACAATTTCCACTTTATCGCCACACAGTTCTTCTCCATAATGGTTCAGACTCTTGTACGCCATATCAATTGCAATCTGTTTCATATCCCCACCTCTTTCTCTAGCCTTCCAGCAGGGTATCACGCAGTTTTGTCAGAATTGCTTTCGTCTCTGCAGTTGTCTCACCCAGCAGACCTGCAATTTCCTGCGCAGTTGTCATCTGTTTTTCAATAACGGACTGTGCCAGTTTTACCGTATTCAGTTTCTGCTCCAGTACGCGCTCCGCCTGCTTTTCTTCTGCGGATACGTCCTCAATAATGGCCAGAACCCGGTCAGAACTTGGAATATACACAATAGTTTCCAACACCGTCATATTATACTGCTCCCATTTTTTCTTCACACGCAGTTTATTTTCATGCGTACGATATACTTCCTCGAAGTCTTTGGTATCTATAAATTCAAACAGATACCTGTTCAGCGCTTCTCTTCGTGAGGTATGGAACACATCTTCCGCCCGGCGATTAAATTCTTTGAACTTCATTTCCTTGTCAAAAATAAAGATCAGGTTCGGTGTCGTTTCCATAACGACATTTGCCTGGGAACGGGCATTTTCGTAGGAACGGATCAGACACATGGCGGCCTCTGCCTTTCCCTGATAAATCGCAATTGCTTTCTCCCGACAGGTCATATAACCACAGGCGCCACAGTTAAACTCCGTCGTACTGTTGCTCTTTCCAATGGTTTTTAAGATTTCTTTGATCTCCGCCTCTGTCGGCATTTTATCTACTACCTGCCGCGGTACATAGGTACGTTCAAGTTCTTCCTGTGGTAATGAAATATAAGCGGAAGGTGCCGCCAACAGTGCATTATTCTCGATACTCATAGTTGCTTTAAAACGGAACCCACGACGTTTGTCCACGCCCGGTCCGTTGACACAGCCGCCTGCGCAGAGGTTTAGTTCCACAAAGCAGTGATCAATGTAGCCACGTTTCATACTATGCAGAAATTCACGGCAGCTTTTGATACTGCTGACCGTCAGTTTTTTATACGTTCCCGGTGCGCCACAGACATCCACCGCACGGATAATGCCGTTTGTGACCGGATAAAGCTGATTCACCATCGGATCCTGATTTGCAAATGGCCGGGATTCACAGTGTTTCAGATCGATTCCCTCTTCTTCCATCCATTTCTGCAGTTCATTAAACTCAATAACTGCGTCCACACACCCCCGGGTTCTGGAATCTGCTTCCGCCTCCATTTTCTTTGCCACGCAGGGACCGATAAATACCACTTTCGTGTGCTGTCCCATACAGTCTTTGATCCAGCGTCCATGGGCGATCATCGGGGAAACCACCGGTGCCAGATATGGGATCAGCATCGGATAATGTTTTTCCACCAGATATACAATGGCCGGACAGCTGGTGACAATGATATTGTCCATCTCGCCTTCCTTCATCAGACGCACATACTCCCGGGTGATAATGGCAGCCCCCTCTGCCGTCTCACGTACCTGGGAGAAACCAAGCTGTAGCAAGGCCGCTACGATCTGCCCGGAATCTTCGTAATCCAGCAGTCCGCGATAGGATGGATCCAGCGAAACCACCACATGTTCGCCACGCTTCAGCATATTTTTCACATAATCCAGATCACTGTCAAAAGTTTTTGCCTCCTGCGGACAGATTTCCATGCAGTGACCGCAGTAAATACACATATCGGTAACGATCTGCGCCTGTCCGTTTTTGATCCGGATGGCCTTGACATCACAGTTTCTCAGACATTTATAACAATGCGCACAGTTCGCATCCTGAAAATTAATTACATTCATATTCTTCTTTCCTCCAATACCAGCATGATTCCCTTTTTCGCACTTACCTATATGAGATATTTTATCACAAAAGGAGCCGTTATAAAACAACGACTCCTCTCGAAATTTTTTCTATATATGAGCAATTCACACACTCCATTTGCAGGACATTCATCCTTTAAATGCAGGTGGCAAATAAACGCCCTGTCATACTATTTATTTACCGTACGTTTTACATAAGTAGTGTGCAGTAACTCATGCGCTTTG
>CAVAFS010000328.1:0-2705 GCA_963587975.1 Bulleidia sp.
TCCGAGTGCTACATCTGCATCTGTACCAATCTGAATACCTGTACGATAGTCAGTATAAGTATAGCTGCTTGTCCAAGATGAGCCATAACCATCTGTGTGAGATTTTGTGTACATCTTGATGGATGTATCCCCCGCTTTTACAGCTGCCTGAGCGTCTGCAAGTGAAAGTTCTTTTGCACTTCCGTCTGCTGCAACAGATGTAAATGTAACATTGCTTGCATATGCTGTTGTCTCTCCATCATATGTTGTGATTGTTCCATCATCTGCAATTGCTTTTACAGTATTTTTTGCCTGAGCATCTGCTGCAAAAGCCTGTGTAGAAACTGCCGGAGCAGCAAGCATAATTGCCATTGCTACTGCACTGACTGCTGATACAGCTTTGCGCATGAACTGTTTCATACTTTTACTTTTCATAATGTCCTCCTCCATTAATGATATTTTATCAGGTAGGTATATGATACCT
This sequence comes from Bulleidia sp., assembly GCA_963587975.1. Classification (GTDB taxonomy): domain Bacteria; phylum Bacillota; class Clostridia; order Lachnospirales; family Lachnospiraceae; genus Eubacterium_I. The sequence continues at coordinate 464 of CAVAFS010000328.1, forward strand.
GTTCTAGAACGTTTGGACAATGACACTTTTTTTGATAAAAGTGCTATTTTTTGTGTTTTTTTCACAGAATGGTCACATTTCTTTCATTCTATATCCATACTTTTTATAATTCATTCGGGATCAGGGTGGCAATTACGGTGTCATCACCGGATAATTCCAGTTTTCCATCATTTTCTGCGTATGTATAAGTAAACTCTTTGTCAAATGCTGACAGTGTAATGGAATTATCATCCCCAAGTGTATAGGCCTCGTCCAATACAAGATAGAATGTTCCATCCGCATGGAATTCATAACGATAATTATCCATTTCAAAGGCCGTATAAATCCCCTCAAAATTCTCCATGGAAGCAATTCCATCTGTGCCGCTGATGGATTTCATTGCAATTTTGGTTTCTGCCTCCGCACCAGAATATGTTGTGCGGATATACAGTTCTCCGTCTTCCGGATCAATGATATAGTTTGTCGGATTATCCTGTGCATCAAACTGCATGGAGATCATATCTTCATCGGTACCATCTGTACTTGCGTCATGAGAGAAAGAATAGGTTCCTTTCTGCACATAATAGCAGGTGCTCTCTCCGTCAAAATAGTAGAACACGCCATCTGCATCTTTCAGTTCATAACGGCCATAAGGTTTTTCCAGGCTTCCTTTCTCTGCGGTAGAACGTACCTCATAAGAAGCATCCTTGATGTAATTCGGATCATCCGATCCGGTCAGATCATGAGACGGCTCTTTCTTCTCTTCCTCCTGCGCATCGGACTGATCAGAATCTGAATTGGACTGATCCGCATCTGACTGACTGCTGTCCGTTTTTGCATTCTCTGTTACCGCTGATTCCTCTGCTGCAGATGTCTGTCCTGCGCTTCCACCTGAAGTTCCACATCCCGTCATCAAAAGTGCCATACTTAATCCCAATGCGCCGAGCATATATTTCAATTTACTCATGTCAAATTCCTCCTTTTTTCTTCTCCGGAACATTCCTCAAATCCGGAGCATCTTCATGCCTTAACCTTTTCTCCCCAGTGTTTTCATTGCGGAATAGTTTTACTGTTTTCGTTGTAAAATCCTTTGCCGAAACACCATTTTGCGGATGTTCAAAATCCACTTTTTCTAATGCCATTTTCTCATAATCATGTCATTGACTAAAGGCAACTTTTTTAGAAAAAAGTGCTGTTTTTTTTGAAAACAGAAATGCACTATTTTTATATGGATTTGGGTCAAAATCTAATTTTATTAAAACGGAAACGCAGCATCTTTCCCCGGACACTAATCGTTTACCGAGGAAAGATGCTGCGTTTTCGCTATTTACACTATGAAGTTTATAATATATGATACTTTTATATCTGTTCTATCGTCAGCGCCCCCGCGAAGCAAGTGCGCACGCAGGCCGGTTCTCTGCCTTCCCGCAAACGCTCTATACAACCGTCGCACTTCTCCATTTTTTCCTGTGCATCAAACCGGATCACCTGCAATGGACAGACATCTTCACAGGCATGACAGCCAATGCAGAGTTCCTTATCTGTCAGAATCAGGCCAGTTTGGTCATCACGGTAAATGGCCTCAACCATACAGACTTCCATACATTTTCCGCAATGGGTACAACCCGGACAGATGTTTTTCTCGAATCCATTCTTCTGAATCTTTCGAATGGCACGGAAGCTTTTCGCATCCGCCTCATCTACTTCATGATGTGCATCCAGACATGCAATATGACAGGCATAGCAGCCTGCGCATTTTTCCGCATCAAATTTTATCCTAACACTCATGCCTCAGCCACCACCTTTTCCACTTTACAAAAATAACTTTTGTATCCCGGAAATCCGGAAATCGGATCCAGGTAATCTTTTGAGATCAGATCATTTGCTTCGCCCTTTGGATTTCCATGATAAATATGTACCACACCTGGGCGTCCATTGCTGCATAATACCGCTGTTCCACACATACTTCCAGCCGGTGACGTCACTTTCACCTGTTCGCCTTCCTGAATCCCAAGTGCAGCGGCATCCTCCGGATGCAGTTCCACTAGCGGCGCCTGCTCCAGATTTGCCAGCCACGGCATTCGATACGTTCTGGAATGGAAAAACTGTGGCTTTCTCGAACCGGTATTTAAAATATATGGATATTCCTTCTGATCCACACCGGTGGTTTTCCGATAATCCCGGTATTCCGGCAGACCGCTGTATCCATGGCTGTCACGATAGCGTTCCAGCACCTGAGAGACAAACTACACTTTTCCGGCCG
>CAVAFS010000329.1:0-2666 GCA_963587975.1 Bulleidia sp.
GAACAGCAACAGATAGTGCTGGTAATAAATTTAAACTTACAGGAATTGGAACGATGAGTGGAAAAAGTATTACAGTTACAACTTCTTTTTCAACATCTTTGTATAAAGATGGAACAAAGTCGGCAGATTCTTTAAAAAAGACGTTAACTGCGAAAGGATCAGCAAGTTTTTCAAACTCAGCAACTTTTACAGGAGCAACAAAGACTGGAACATTAACAGGTGGAAGTGGTTCAATTTCAAAAACATATTCTGGTTTGGCATATAATGCAAAAACAGTAACTGGTCAGCATGGTTTGTCTTGTAATGGTGGAAGTACATCTGGAGTATCATTTAGATCATAAAAGGATTTATCATGGAACTGAAAATATATAATCTTTCTAAATCATATGGAGAGAAACTGGCTCTGGATCATATTTCGTTATCGTTGACACCCGGGGTTTACGGACTGCTTGGACCGAACGGAGCCGGGAAAAGTACATTTATGAATATTCTGGTTGGAAATCTGCCACAGACGAGTGGGGACATTCTGCTGAATGACAGAAGTGTGTCGGATTTTGGACAGGAATATCGCAAGCTGTTTGGGTATATGCCCCAGCAGCAAATTTTTTATCCTTTTTTTACGGCGCGGCGGTTTTTAGAATACATGGCTGTGCTGAAAGGAATGGACGTAAAGCAGACAGAGGAAGAAATCGAATGGCTGTTGAAAAGAGTAGAACTGACGGAGCATGCGGAACAGAAAATCAGAACTTTTTCCGGAGGAATGAAACAGAGACTGCTTTTGGCGCAGGCTCTGATGGGAGATCCGAAGATATTGGTTCTGGATGAACCGTCTGCCGGATTGGATCCGAAGCAACGAATTCTGGTGAGAAAATTAATCTCGGAAGTGGCTTCAGACAAAATCATATTAATTGCGACACATGTAATTTCAGATGTGGAATCCATCGCAAAAGAACTGATCCTGTTAAAAAGTGGACATATTATTCGCAAAGATACAGGAGAAACGTTGATTCAAGAATTGCAAACGCAAAATTCAGAGAGAAAGATAACTTTGGAAGATGTGTACATGCATTATTTTGGAGAAAAGGCAGGTCAGGAGGATGCGTAGGCTTTTTCAATTTGAATGGAAAAAACTGTTTTACCGAAAATGGTTCTGGATCATCCTTATGATTCTCTTTAGCTGTTATGTGATTTTTTTGCCGAAGCCGGAGATTGAAGAAAATAATATTTCATACGAAACCTGGCTGGAATATGTAGAGGAACAGTCGCAGGAATTATCATCAAATGTACTGTTTCAGAATGAAAATTCCTATTCTCAGCGCAATCTGGAAAAAATAAGTCAGGTTTACAGCCGCCTGCAGGGAATTGAACTTAGTCAGGAACCATCGGATGGTGTTCGCATGGCCACTGATTATAATTGGACAGAACTTTTCCTGGCAGCAGCGATTGTGTTGTTTGTCTGTTATCTGTTTTTGCAGGAGCAGGAAGAGGGAATTTTCAAGCTGTTGCGTCCAACGAAATATGGTACCGGGAAATTAATTGTGGCAAAGCAGCTGACAATGTTTTGCGGAACGGCCGGGATAACGGTTTTCTTTTTGGCAGGCGCAGTGATTCGGAGTTTGTTTTATTCAGGATTTGGATCGTTGGAACGTTCTTTGCAAAGTGTGGCCGGGTATATTTCAAGCCCTTACAGAATCAGCGTATGGCAATTTTTCATCATGATGCTGGTATGGAAGATTTTCGCAGTATTTGCATTTGCGTGTGTGGTAATGCTGATCGGAGTATTGTTTCGAAAAATGATTCCAACCATTGGTCTGGCAGCAGGGATTACGTTGCTGGAAGCAGCTTGTTATCGCATGATTGGAGCGGAATCTGTTTTTTGGCCGGTCAGGGAAATGAATCTGGTGGCAATCTGGGATACATGCAGTATTTTTTCTGATTACAGCAATTTGAATGTTGCGGGCTGGCCGGTGAATCGTGTATGGATATTGTTGGCGGTTGGGCTGATTGTTATTATTTTGTGTTTGTATGCAGGAACCAGTCTGATGCAGACTGCCCGGGTTTGCGAAGGTTCAAAATCTTCAGGGAAGGTAAGAATATCTTCTCGGCTTCGGAAAACGAAAAGAACAAAAAATGTACTATGGCAACATGAACGTTATAAGTTGCTGATCGGAAGTAAAGGAATTGTTTTTCTGATTCTTTTTATCATATTAGAATCGGCGTTGTTTTCTTTCCAGACAGTTACGCTGACACCGGTGGAGCGAAGTTATCGGAAAATTTCTGAAAAACTGGTGGGAGAGCTGTCGGAGGAAAAGGAAGACTATTTCAGAAATCAAAAGAAACGTTTGTCAGATAACGCAAAAGAGCTGGAACAATATCAGGAACGGTATACAAATGGTGAGATCAGTCAGGAATTACTGGTTGCTGCGCAGGAAAGACTGACAGTAAATGATACATTTTTGGAAGCGCTGGCACAGGCAGAAGAACAATATTATGATTTAAATAATTTGAGCTATGAAGACGAGGACTTGCGGATTGAATACGTAGATCAGTGTACCTGGAATCACTGGTTTGGCTCGGAAGGAAAAATCTGGCGCATCGCGGGTGTTGCAATTCTGATTTTTATCTTATCGCTTGTGAGTGCTGATTTTTTTACCGTGGAATATACA
>CAVAFS010000330.1:0-2137 GCA_963587975.1 Bulleidia sp.
ATGGAATTATCAGAACGTACATATTTGAGTCCATATGCAACCTTGAGCCAGAATTCAAGAGGAAGGGACAGAGAAGAACCGGAATGCGATATTCGTCCGGTTTTTCAGCGTGACCGGGATCGGATTCTGCATTGCAAATCGTTCCGCAGATTAAAGCATAAGACCCAGGTATTTCTGTCTCCGCAGGGAGATCATTATCGTACCCGTCTGACCCATGCGTTGGAAGTGTCGCAGAATGCAAGAACCATCGCAAAGGCACTCCGGTTGAATGAATCGCTGGTGGAAGCCATTGCACTGGGGCATGATCTGGGACATACGCCCTTTGGCCATGCCGGTGAGGGAATGCTCAACGAACTGTGCGAAGGTGGTTTCAAGCATAACGAGCAGAGTGTACGTATCGTGGAAAAACTGGAGAAAGAAGGAAAAGGACTGAATCTGACCTGGGAAGTCCGGGATGGAATCCTGAATCACCAGACCAGCCTGATGCCTTCCACACTGGAAGGAAAAATTGTGCGTTTATCTGACAAAATTGCATATATTAATCATGACATTGACGATGCCATCCGGGCCCAGGTGCTCCGGGAGGAAGATATTCCGGCAGAATACAGGGAAATCCTTGGATTTGACACAAGAGAACGACTGAATACACTGATCCATGACATTATTTACCAGAGCTGGGAGAAAGATGATATCTGCATGTCGGAGGACATCGCGAAAGCGATGCAGGGACTGAGACAGTTTATGTTTCAGAGTGTATACACCAACCCGGTTGCGAAGGGGGAAGAGACGAAGGCCAAGGAACTGCTTGAGCGTTTGTTTGTCTATTATCTGAAGCACATTGATCTGCTGCCGTCTTATTATTTGCAGATGCTGGAGAATGGCGAGGAAAATGACAGAGTTGTTTGTGATTACATTGCCGGAATGACGGATCAGTATGCGCTGGCTAAATACAGCGAGTATTTTATGCCAAAATCCTGGCAGGTATATTAAATGTTATTTTCGCATTTTTATTTTTATAGAAGAAAAATGTCTGTCAGTTTTAGGGAAAAAGGCGATGAACGGATAAAAAGCGTCGTTTATATTTATTTTATATAGTAATAAACAGAATGAAGGAAGGTATTATGGCTTACTATTCCGATGAATTGATTGAAGAAGTGCGTTCCAGAAATGATGTGGTGGATGTCATTTCCGGTTATGTGCGTCTTCAGAAACGGGGAAGTACGTATTTTGGACTCTGTCCTTTCCATAATGAAAAGACACCGTCCTTTTCTGTCTCTCCGGGCAAGCAGATGTATTACTGCTTTGGATGCGGGGCAGGCGGAAACGTCTTCACATTTATGATGCAATATGAAAATTTTACCTTTCAGGAGGCCATGCAGAGCCTGGCAGACCGCGCCGGCATTGAACTGCCAAAGCAGGAGATGACTGCGGCACAGCGGGAAGCAGCCGACAAGCGCAGCAAGCTTCTGGAAGTGAATAAAGTGGCGGCGAGATATTTTTACATGCTGCTGCGAAGCCCGCAGGGGGCACATGCCCTGCAGTATTTTGAGGGACGTCAGCTCAGTAAGGAGACGATGCAGCATTTCGGACTGGGGTATTCCAATAAATTCAGTGACGATCTGTATCAGTATCTGAAAAAGCAGGGGTATGAGGACGATCTGCTTAAGGACAGCGGTCTGGTGACCATTGATGAACGCCGGGGCGGATATGATAAATTTTGGAACCGGGCGATGTTTCCAATCATGGATGCCAATAACCGTGTCATCGGATTCGGCGGACGAGTCATGGGTGAGGGAGAACCGAAGTATCTGAACTCTCCGGAAACCATGATTTTTGACAAGAGCCGGAATCTGTATGGACTGAATTTTGCCCGTTCCTCCCGCAGACCGCATATTCTGCTCTGCGAGGGATATATGGATGTGATCGCACTCCATCAGGCGGGATTTGACAATGCAGTGGCTTCCCTTGGAACGTCTTTTACTTCCGGTCATGCAAATCTGCTGAAGCGGTATACGAAAGAAGTGTATCTGACTTTCGACAGCGATGGTGCCGGAGTGAAAGCGGCCCTGCGAGCAATTCCAATCCTGAAGGAAGCAGGACTGACAGCGAAAGTCATCAACATGCGGCCGTATAAGGA
>CAVAFS010000331.1:0-8264 GCA_963587975.1 Bulleidia sp.
ATCATGATGTGCGTATGATCATGCAGACAATCCATCTGTATGACCGTGTGGAGATCAAAAAGACACGTTCTCCGCATATTCATGTAGAGACAAATCTGTATTATCTGCCGGTCAATGAGGATAATCTGGTGTACCGCGCAGCAAAGCTGATGAAGGATGAATTTCAGATCAAGGAAGGTGTCCGCATTGTACTTCAGAAATTTATTCCGGTTGCAGCCGGTCTGGCTGGCGGAAGTTCTGATGCGGCAGCAGTTTTGGTTGGAATGAACCGTATTTTTAACCTTGGACTGAAGCAGAATAAACTGATGGAACTTGGATTAAAGATTGGAGCAGACGTACCATTCTGTATCATGCGTGGAACGGCTCTGGCAGAGGGAATCGGTGAGAAACTGACTGCACTGCCGCCGATGCCGAAATGTCCGGTATTGATCGCAAAACCGGCAATTTCCGTATCTACAAAAACGGTTTACGAAGGACTGAAACTGTATGACGGCATGGAACATCCGGATATTGACGGTGTAATGGAAAGCATTCAGCAGAAAGATCTGAAAGGCGTAGCTTCCCATATGGGAAATATACTTGAGACCGTAACCATTCCGATGTATCCGGTGATCAGTGATATCAAAAAACTGATGATGGAAAACGGAGCGTTAAATGCCATGATGAGCGGCAGCGGACCGACCGTATTTGGTTTATTCCCGAATGAGAAGGAGATCCGCCGGGCTTATGATGCATTAAAGCAGTCCGGACTTGCCAAGAATGTATACACATCCGATATTCATAACAACAGAAGATAAACACGAAAAAGAGGGGGAAACAGACTATGACAGACAATTTGGAATTACAGATGGATGCCTATCTGCCGCTTCGTGATGTCGTGTTCCAGACATTGCGCGGTGCAATTTTGAAAGGGGATCTCAAACCGGGCGAGCGTCTGATGGAATTACAGCTTGCTTCCAAGTTAGGCGTAAGCCGTACACCGATCCGTGAGGCCATCCGTATGCTGGAGCAGGAAGGCCTGGCAGTGACGATTCCGAGAAAAGGTGCGGAAGTAGCCAAGATGACGGAAAAGGACATGGAAGATGTACTGGAGATCCGACTTTCTCTGGAGGGGCTGGCCGTTCGCCTTTCCTGTGAAAAAATCACTCCGGCAGCTTTGCAGGAGCTGAAAATTGCAATGGAAGACTTTGAGGAAAAGACAAAGAGTGGTCAGTTTGTAGAGATGGCAAAAGCAGATGTAAAATTCCATGAGATTCTCTACAAAGCATCCAACAATCCAAAACTGCAGCAGCTGCTGAGCAATCTGAGAGAGCAGATGTACCGCTACCGTGTGGAATATCTGAAAGACGACTCCATTTATCCGAGACTGATCGAGGAGCATCAGAAAATGTACGAGGCACTGAAAGCGAAGGATTCAAAGCTGGCGGTTTCTTATGTGGAACGTCATCTGCATAATCAGGCAGAAGCAGTGAAAAAAATCATCCGCGAGCAGGAGTAGGAATAAAAATTAAAAAATTGTGCATAGTAAAGGGCAGACGAGCGTCTGTCCTTTTTGTATGGCAAAAAAAGAGCAAAAGAGGTGATGGTATGCAGGATCAGGCTGTTTCGAAAAAACTGGATGAAAATATATTATGGTGGAAACAGCAGTTTTCCGACTGTGCGGATATCAAGATGCGTCCCATGTGCCTGGGAAAAGAGTCTGATGTCCGTGCATTTTTGAGCTACATCGAAGTCACCGGCGGAAAAAACATGATGGAAGATTCCCTGCTTGGAAAAATGCTGAGCCGTTTGAATACCATGGAAGATGAAGTGTTGTATGAAGCACTGCAGGAAAATGGTCTCGGTATTTCCGATGCGACACCGTTTGCGCAGATGTCAGAAGCGGCAGGTGGAATGCTGACGGGAGATACCATCCTTTTTGTGGATGGATTTGATCGGGCGTTAAAAATACCAGATAAAGGCTATCCGGGGATGTCGTTGCAGGAGACAGAGTCGGAAAAAGCAATTCGGGGAAGCAATGAAGGATTTGGCGGTTCTATCAAGCAAAATACAGCGCTGATCCGAAAACGGCTGCGTTCCGTGGATCTGAAAGTGGCGGAATGCAAATGCGGAACCCGGACAAATACGAATGTGGATCTGATGTATCTGAGCGAAATCGTGCGACCGGAGATCGTATCGGAAATGCAGCAGCGTTTGGAAGGATTTACCATCGATGGAATTGGCGACAGCGGTGTCATTGAACAGTTAACGGAAACGCAGTGGTTTTCCCCATTTCCGCAGTTTCAAACGACGCGTAGACCGGATCGGGCGGTGATGGCATTGTTGGAAGGACGTGTGGTTCTGTTGGCGGATAACTCTCCGGAGGCACTGATTTTTCCAACGGATTACAATTCTTTTATCAAGACAACAGACGATTATTATACCAGATGGGAGATCGCGACATTTACGAGAGCCTTGCGTTATGTGGCGGCTTTTCTGTCCATGATCCTGCCGGGACTTTATCTTGCCATGACAAATTTTCATACGCAGTTGCTGCCAACGAAGCTGCTGCTTTCCTTTGCGGCAGCCAGACAGGGCGTGCCGTTTCCGGGCGTAGTGGAAGTGCTTTTGATGGAATTGTCCTTTGAATTGCTGCGGGAAGCCGGTGTGCGTCTGCCCGGAGCTATGGGAAATACCATCGGAATCGTTGGTGGACTGATCATCGGACAGGCGGCGGTGGATGCAAATATTGTAAGCCCCATGGTGGTGATCGTGGTGGCCTTTACGGCGTTGTGTTCTTTTGCAATTCCAAATGAGGATTTTGCAACTGCCTTCCGGCTGCTGAAATTTGCGTTTATCGGATTATCGGCAGCACTTGGTTTCTATGGATTTTTGCTCGGATTATTGATTTTGCTCATCCATCTGGCACAGCTGGAGAGCTTTGGATTGCCATATTTGATGCCCTTTGTCGGCGCGGATCTGAACGATTATCAGGATGAGCGGGACAGCTTCCTGCGGCCGCCGCTGCAGGCATTGCCCCGCAGACCTTTTTATGCAAATCCAAAGAATCGAATCCGGCTCAGAATGAAAACAACCCAGAAATCAAGACAGGAAGAAAATGTGGAAGAACTGAAAGCAGGAAGCAGAAATGGAAAAGGGAAGAACTAGTGGGAATCAAGCTAAGAAAAAGAAGTGACAGGAAGAAAACAAGAAGCGAGAAGAAAGCGGGAAAAGGAGCATCGCGATGCAGGATCTTAACTTTATGAACAATCAGAAAATTTCTGCCAGACAGGTGAAGCGTACATTAACCCTGGAACTTCTGGGGATCAGTACGTTATTGCTTCCATCATTGGTGGCTTCCCGCAGTGGTGTGGACGGATTTTTTGCGTTGGCAGCGGGAGGCGGATGCGCCTGGCTGTTGCTGATTTTCTGGCAGAAATATTTTCAGAAAACTGATTTTTATGAGTGCGTGGATGCTTTTGTGCCAGAACTCCGGTTCCCGATACTGATTTTTTATGGCACTGGATTTCTTGGAATTGCAGGGTACACACTGTATCTGCTGACAAGTCTGATCGAAAATCAGCTGCTTGGAAAAAACTGGGAAGTTGTCATTGTATTGACGTTGACCGGAGCAGCTTTTTTCGGATTACTGCGTGGATTGGAATGCCGGGTGCGAGTGTATGAAGTGCTGTATTTTTTTCTGCTGATTCCGCTGCTTGTGATTCTGGGACTGGCCTGTGCGGGCATTGATCCGGATGCGTGGACACCGGTGGCGGCGTCTTCGGTTCCGAATTTTCTACAGAGCAGTTATCTGAGTTTTTTATTTTTTTCCGGGATTTCGTTGTATACACTTTTTCAGCCGAGTTGTAAAAATCCAAAGGCAGCATATCGGGGAACGAAACATGCATTGCTTGTGGTGCTTGGACTGAATTTGGCTATTTATCTGATTTTGCTTGGAGTGTTTCGCAGTGAACTGCTGGCACATTTGGACTGGCCGGTGATCGATCTGATGGCGGTGGTGAAATTACCGGGAAATTTCCTGGAGCGGCAGGATGCGTTGATGGTGGGAATCTGGTTTTTCTGTCTGTTTGCGTTTCTGGATTCCATGTTGTTTTATGCGGTGGAATTTTGGACGAAATTATGTCCAATAAAAAACAAGATGTGTGTTTCGAATACAAAAAGTGAAGATAGAGAAAAAGCACAAGATAGTACACAGAGAGTAGAAAAAGGTCAGAAAAACAAATTGTTACTGACGGGAGTTCTGACACTTGTGGTATTTGTATTGTCTCTGTTATTACTGCATCATGAAGCATTAGCAGAGCGAATGTTTTCCGGTTATTTATATGGCATACTTCCAGTGATGCTGGTTCTTCCATTTCTTTTAGGAACCGGAAGAAGGAACAGGTAGTCAATGTAGGAATAAAAGTAACCCATACAAAGATAGGTCAATTCAGATTATGGTAGGAAGGCAGATATTGAAATGGAGCAGAAGGTAGAGCGAAAAAGAAATTCAGAGTATAGAAAAAAGAGAATCATCATGTACATTTTGTTCTGGACAATACTGGTGTTTTTCATCAACTGCCTGGGAGGTTGTGGTGTCAATGAACTGGAAAATCAGGCTTTCCCGCTGGCTCTTGGCGTGGAGGCACAGAACAGCGGCACAATGAAGCTATACATGGCCTATCCGAATCTGCAGGATGAAAAGGCTTCGGAAAATGCACTTTCCTCGGATGTGTTCTGGGAGGGAGAAGTATTGGACCTGTTTGCCGGAATGCGGCAGATGTCGGAGAACAGCAATAAAAATCCGGATCTGAACCACCTGAAAGTGTTGATCTTAAATCCACAGGTGTTTGCGTCAGAGGATGCTTCTGAAGCTGTGCTGTCTTTTTTTGAAAAAGAGACGGATGCGGCCTGGAACACGTATGTGCTGCTGACGGAGGAGCCGATGGAGCAGCTTTTTTCGGAAGATATGCAATTGCCGGAGTGCATGGGAATTTATCTGGAAGACTTGCTGGAGGAGTGGGAACATGTGAAGGATAGTGCTTTTGTGACGGTTGGCACACTGATGCAGCAGTATTACGGAGCAGAGGAAACGATGTGCATTCCAAAGTTGGAATTACAGGACGGAAAGTTAAATGTTGGTGGTTTTGCAGTATTGCATCGGATGAAAATTGCAGGAAATCTGTCATTGCAGGAAGGATATGACGCCCTGCTACTGCAAAATAAGATGCGGGAATATCAGTTTCAGATGAAAGATGGTACGGGAGTGACTGTGGAACAATTGCGGATAGAGCAAAAGAATGGATTCATCACCGTGCATGGCTTTTTGGGCATTACAAACCGTATGGAAGGAAGCCAGAAAACGCAGCAGCTGGAGGCAAAGACAAAACAGGAACTGGAAGAACAGTTACAATCATTTGCTGAAAAATGGCAGCAGATACGTGGGGAAGAAACAGAAAGTGTACAAGTCACAGTGGAATAAACCGAAAAAATGTGGAAATACTCATTTCTGAGAACAGATATGTGAAAGGAAATGAGAGCGATGAAAAAGAGAATTCTGGCGGTATGTCTGGCTGCGACAGCCTGCATCCTACTTTCCACAACGATACAGACCCGATGCCTGCAGCAGAGCATGGCGCAGAAAGTATTGCGGTTCCATGTGCTGGCAAACAGTGACAGCACAGAGGATCAGGAACTGAAGCTTAAGGTGCGTGACCGGGTAGGAACCGTGATGGCTGATAAATTAAAAGATGCAAAAACAATGGATGAGGGAACTCTGGTGGTGGAGCAGAATCTGGGGGTGATCGAGGACTGTGCAGCGGCCGTGATCGCGGAAGAAGGCTATCGTTATCCGGTGAGTGTTGCTCTTGAAAACTGTACATTTCCGGAAAAAACATACGGTGTGTATACATTTCCGGGTGGGGAATACGAGGCACTGCGTGTGGTGATCGGTTCCGGCGCGGGGCATAACTGGTGGTGCGTGATGTACCCGAATCTTTGTTTTGCAAACAGCATGTACGAGGTGGATGAGGCTTCCGGGGAAAAGCTGCGGGAAGTCCTTGATCCGGAGGAGTATGCGGCGGTTTTGGAGAACGGAAATTTTAAGGTGCGGTTTAAAATGCTTGGATTTCTGAATCGTGTGCTTGAATAATTACGCAAAAACCTTTACAATGTGTGGGAGTTACTTCATATACCAAAAGTAATACCAAGTAGTACATAGTATTACTTTTTGGAGCAATGATTTACAATCAGGATTTACTGGCAGAAGAAATATAGAATAAAAAGTTAAGAATAAGAAGAAAAGATGTGAGGACACAATATGACAAAAGATGTGTTGATTACCATCAGCGGCGTACAGACAATAGATGGAGAAGTAAACGATCCGGTTGAGACCGTCACTCCGGGAGAATATTATTTCCGCAACGGCAAGCATTACATTCTGTATGATGAAGTGCAGGAAGGCGTGCAGGGCGTGACAAAGTGCATGATCAAGATCGGGGAAGATACAGTGGATCTGTCCAAAAAGGGAGCCGCCGGTGTACATATGAGTTTTCAGAAAGATAAAAAGACAAGGACTTCCTACCAGACACCATACGGAAGCATGATACTTGGTTTTGATTCCCGGACGATCCGGGTGATGGAGACGGAAGATATGCTCCATGTGAAACTGGAATATGACATGGAAGTGGAAGAAGAGCATCTGGCAGAATGTACCCTGACGATGAAAGTCAGATCCAAAGGAACGTCCAATATATAATAGAAAAATACAGGTGTTTTCTGGATACAAAAAAATGTGTATACAAAAAGAACTACATCAGATGTGAAAAGGGAAAATGAGCGAAAGGAAAAAGGGGAATGACAGATAAATTAAAAGAAAAAGACGAGTTTCGATATGCACCCATCGGTGTGTTTGATTCCGGTGTGGGTGGACTGACCGTAGCCAGAGAGATTATGCGCCAGATTCCAAATGAGCGGATCATATATTTTGGTGATACGGCGCGCGTACCTTACGGAAGCAAATCCAAGGAGACGATCATCCGTTTCTCCAGACAGATCATCCGTTTTTTACAGTCAAAAGGTGTGAAGGCCATTGTAATTGCCTGTAATACGGCCAGTGCACTGGCACTTGATACTGTGCAGCCGGAGTTTGATATTCCGATCATCGGCGTGCTGAGACCAGGTGCAAAGGAAGCAGCCCGGGTGACAAAAAATGGAAAAATCGGTGTTATCGCTACTGAGAGTACCATTGAAAGCCAGGTATACACCGAGGTTATTCATTCACACAAACCAAACGCACAGGTGTTAGGCAAACCATGTCCATTGTTTGTACCATTGGTGGAAGAGGGCTGGCTGAAGGATCCGGTGACTGTGGAAGTGGCAAACCGTTATCTGGAACCGCTGCTGGAATCCGGTATTGATACACTGATCATGGGCTGTACCCATTATCCGCTGCTTCGTTCCACTCTGCGTCAGATCATGGGAGAAAAAGTAAATCTGGTAAATCCGGCCTATGAGACCGCAAGGGAACTGAAATCCCTGCTGGAGCGTGACGGATTAAATAACGATGGAAAGCAGAGCTATGAAGGACCGATGCATGAGTTCTATGTCAGTGATGCGGCAAACAAGTTCAAAAATTTTGCAAATTCTATTCTGCCGTATGGCGTGGATACCACACAACTGATCCATATTGAAGATTATTAAATAAAAAACGAGCGTGATGAAAATCAACATTCATCACGCTCAATTTTTTCGTATACATTTTAAATTTTCATACTTATTTCTGACCGGTAAGTTTTGCGAAGAAACCACGTTTCTTTTCCGGTTTCTCCAATGGTCCACGGACACCGCGAACTTCAGAAATGAAGAGACCGCTGACAGAAGCTTTTACTTCTTTTTTTACCGGAATCTGATCATAAATCTGGTTGTCTGCGATCAGAACCATGATCTGTGGTCCGACTTTTGCTTTTACAACCGGTACTTTTGCAAGTCTTGCGAACTTCGGAGTCTGGTCAATGACCTGCTGTGGCAGACCGGATTCTTTCATACGAAGTTTTTTCTTGTCGATGATCAGCATATTTACCCACTGTGCAGCCTGGTCGATGGCAGCCTGCTGTTCATCACGCTTTTTCATATTTCTTTTTCCTAAGAAATACAGAATAATGATGGCAGCCACACATACTGCGATAGCAATAATAAGTGTAATAATCTGTGGTGACACGGATATATTTCCTCCTTTATCGGTTTTTTGTTCATAGTAAAACTAAGTCTACGTGATATTGTATCAT
>CAVAFS010000332.1:0-2329 GCA_963587975.1 Bulleidia sp.
CTCATACAGATACCTTTTTTAAATATATTATACAGAAAGAGAAAAACATCATTTATGAAAGAATTTTCTATTTCATCCAAAGAAGCCGGACAGCGCATGGACAAGTATCTGTTCAAGATCTTAAACCAGGCATCCAAAGGCTTTGTTTACAAAATGCTGCGCAAAAAGAATATTGTGCTGAATGATAAAAAAGCAACCGGACAGGAAGTGTTAAAAGCCTCAGATCAGATCAAAATTTATCTGTCTGATGAAACCTTTGACAAATTTGCCTCTGCACTGGTGGAAGAAGTGGCAAAGGAAAAATCTGCAGGAACATCAAAATCTGAACATGCAAAAACATCTGCAAAAACGTCTGCCGTGCGGCATCCAAAAATTCAGATTGTCTATGAAGATGATGATATTCTGATTTTAAATAAGCCGGTGGGTCTTTTGTCCCAGAAAGCAGAAAAAGAAGACTACTCTGCCAATGAAATGGTGATTGATTATCTGCTTGAGAGCGAACAGCTGACCCGGGCTGAGCTGCGCACCTTTCATCCGTCCATCTGCAACCGGCTGGACCGAAACACTTCCGGCCTTCTGATCGCCGGAAAGACCATGCATGGACTGCAGAAGATGGCAGAAGCGCTGAAATCCCGCAGTATGCAAAAATATTACCGTTGTCTTGTGGCAGGACAGATTGAAAAAGATGCGCATTTAAAGGGATATCTGTCCAAAGACCATCAGAGTAACAAGGTAACGATCCGGAAAGAAGCTTTTGCAGATGCTTCTTATATTGAAACTGCGTATCATCCGATCAAAGTATATGAAAATATGACGCTGCTGGAAGTACATCTGATCACAGGACGTTCCCATCAGATCCGTGCACATCTGGCCAGTATCGGGCATCCGATCCTTGGTGATACAAAATACGGTGACAAAAAAGTAAATCAGATGGTAAAAGACAGCTGCCGTGTACGCTCCCAGCTGCTGCATGCATACCGCATGGAATTTCCGGACGGAAAAATTGTTACCGCGCCGGAACCGGCCGCATTTGAGCGGGTACAGACAAAGCTTGCAAAAGAGAAGAGGTAGATACAATGCATTTATATATCATGAGACATGGGGAGACCTTCTGGAATAAAAAAGGACTGATCCAGGGTTCCTCCGATATCGCACTGACTCCCTATGGAGAAGAACTGGCCGCAGATACCAGAGATGGCTTTGTGCGGGATGGCATTCAGTTTCAGAAAATTTATACCAGTCCTTACCAGCGTGCGGTAAAAACCGCAGAGATCATTGCAGAAAAACAGCCTGCTTCCGTTCATGTTGAGCAGCGGGTACGGGAAATGTGTTTCGGCAAATACGAAGGTGACAAGATCAGTGAGATCAAAACCAAAGGTGACCAGAACCTGATCTACTGTTTTTCCAAACCGTCCCTGTATGTGGCTGATGAAACGGGGGATAATTTTTCCGATCTGTATGGAAGGATTGAAGCGTTCCTGAAAGATGAAATTTTACCTATGGAGCAGGATCCGTCCGTGGAAAATGCGCTTGTTGTCTGCCATGGAGCCGTCATCCGTGCGTTTCTGACTTATATTAAGCAGATGCCGGTGGATGACTTCTGGACCATCCATCAGCCAAACTGCAGCGTTAACCGCATTCTGGTAAAAGACGGACAGTTTATTGTAGAAAAAGAAAATATCCTTTACTACGATGATCCGGAGCTGACCCATCGGGGGATCTTATAATGCCGACCTGGAATTCCCGCGGACTGCGTGGATCCACACTGGAAGAATTTATCAACCGTACCAATGAACGTTACCGGGAAAACCACCTGGCTCTGATCCAGAAAGTACCGACCCCCATCACACCGATCAAAATGGATAAGGAAAACCGACATATCACCCTTGCTTATTTCGAGCAGAAAAGTACCGTAGACTATATCGGTGTGGTACAGGGCATTCCGGTATGCTTTGATGCAAAAGAATGTCAGGTCAATACGTTCCCACTGCAGAATATTCATCCCCATCAGGTGGAATTTATGCGGGATTTTGAGAAACAGGGCGGCATCGCCTTTTTCCTGATTTTTTATACGCATCTGGATAAATTTTATTACCTGCCATTTCGTCAGCTCAGTGAATTCTGGGAGCGGATGCAGCAGGGGGGGCGAAAAAGTTTCCGTATGGATGAACTGGACGAAACCTTCTTTTTTACCGGACATTCCGGACTCCTGGTTCCGTATCTGGATGCTCTGCAACTGGATTTGAATTTAAGGGATTGACATTTCAAAGTTAATTTCATATAATATTTAAAGATTTTTACATATTAGCATGGTAGCACACTAAAGTGC
>CAVAFS010000333.1:0-5233 GCA_963587975.1 Bulleidia sp.
TAAAAAGTGTCAGTGCCTTTTCCAATGGAATTGGTGGAACTCTGTTTTTCGGAATTTCTGATGACCGGGAACCTATCGGCTTATCCGACGTTCAAAAAGATGCTGAGGCAATTAGCCGCTTAATCAAAGAACGTATCACACCATTACCACAATTCATCTTAAAACCATTGCAAGAAGATGGTAAAAATCTGCTGGCTCTGGAGGTTTCTCCTAGTCGCAACACTCCATATTATTACAAAGCAGATGGTGTAATGGAAGCATACATTCGCGTTGGGAATGAAAGTGTAATTGCCCCGGACTACATTGTAAATGAACTGATCCTAAAAGGAACCAATCAGTCCTTTGATACTTTAACAACAGATGCCGTGAAAAATGATTACAGCTTTACACTCCTGGAAGCAACTTATCTGGAACGGACCAGTCTCCACTTTGAACCATCCGATTACTTTTCTTTTGGTTTGACTGATAAAAATGGATTCCTGACCAATGCCGGAAAACTCTTGACCGATCAGCACACGGTTTATAACTCCCGTATGTTCTGTACCAGATGGAATGGCTTAGAAAAAGGTTCTATCTTCGATGATGCTCTGGATGATAAAGAATACGAGGGAAATCTGATTTATCTGTTGAAAAGTGGCAGTGAATTTATTCGCAATAATTCTAAAGTCCGCTTTGTTAAAGAAGCACAGTATCGGATAGACAAACCAGATTATGCAGAACGAGCTGTAACAGAGGCTCTTGTCAATGCGCTCATCCATCGTGATTACATTGTACTTGGCAGTGAAGTCCATATTGATATGTTTGATGACAGAGTGGAAATCACATCTCCAGGCGGTATGTTTGGTGGTGGATCAATTCAGGAATACGATATTTACAGTATTCGTTCCATACGGCGAAACCCTGTGATTGCTGACCTGTTCCATCGCATGAAATACATGGAACGCCGTGGAAGTGGTCTGCGAAAAATTGTCAGTGAAACCGAAAAGTTGCCTGGATATACCGTGGCATATAAACCTGAGTTTTCCTCAACGGCAACAGATTTTAGGGTGATTTTGAGAAATGTGAATTACCGTTTAGGCGAATGCACCCACCAAGTTACCCACCAAGTTACCCACCAAGTTACCCACCAAGATTCTTCGCAAACATCTGTATCTGCACAGATTTTGGATTTCTGCACAACACCAAAATCCAAGAAAGAGGTTGCATCATTTTGCGGTTATGCCGATTTAAGAAACTTCACTTTGAAACATATCAATCCACTTTTAGAATCTGGACAATTAGCAATGACGATTCCTGATAAGCCAAAAAGCCGCAGCCAAAAATATATTACCGTTCATGCAAAATAAATACGAAGCAGAACTTTGGGACATATCTCCCATCGTTCTGCTTCTTATTATTTGTGACAGTTCACCTATAATTTTTTCCATTACAGCACAGCAAAACGGCCAACACCTCTTTCTCGCAGCCAAAAATAGAACCACACGGATAGAAACACATTTGCAAGCACAAAGCAGCTCATATACCCGCAAAATCCCAACATCCATCCGGGCAGAAGCATAAATCCAACAAACAGCAATACCATATATCCCAAACCGCCAAATAATGTGAGCACAACCAGCGCCCCCTGTTTGATTGGCATAATCTCATTCGTCCATGTCAATGTCGGCATTTTGACTCCAAGGAACAGACCAACCAGTGCCATGAGCAGCGCATAAGAACCCGAAAAAAGAAGGATCATCAACAGCTGCAGCAAATGCATAGGATAAACTACTGTCGTGCACACAATGCACAGGAGCAGCGGCAAACCGGTTAAAAGAAGCTGCATCCTGATTTTTGCCCGAAAAATCCTCCGTGGCTCCACTGGAAGAGATTGCATAAGCCACAGGCTTTTTCCCTCCAAGGATATAGAAGGTGCTGTCATAAAATTCATGGACGCAAGACCACAAAGCACCACGCACAGCAGTAACGGTACACTGCCTGCTGTTTCAGCAAACATGGCATCCAATGCGGCAAACAGCTCACTGCCTTTCCACAGCATTACAATCGCACAAATCGGCATCAAAAATGTGCCAAGTCCGCAGTTGAGCATATAATTAGGACTTGTGGTGAAATGTGAAAATTCCCTGAGCAGTAATGCCACATCGAGACCTCGCTGTCTGCTGCACGTCTCCCGATATTCTCTGCGGACTACTTTTCCCGTAGAGGTCGTAATCTGCAAAAAGCTGTGGGAAAGCAGCAACCACATCAGGCCAAACAACACGACAACCACCACAGAGACAATTACAGATGCGGTGGCATCGCCAACACCAACACTGCCAAACAGATACACAGGATAGACAGCCCCTTTGATCCGCGCGCCATAAACTGTGGCATGGGTGGAAAAGAAAATCGCACCGCCCGCATCACAGACCTCCCGCATCATCCCCTTCAACAAATGGGATGCCTTTGGATCAAGTCCCACAAAGGGTTCATCCATAAGAATCAGTTTCGGCTGATGCAGCCATGCGGAAATAATCGCAAGTTTCTGCTTCATGCCGTGGGAATAGGCTGCGATAGGCTGCGCCAGATCGTCGGTCAGTTCAAAAAGATCTCCATATTTATGGATGCGTGTCCGCCGCTCTGCAACGCTGACCTCGAAAATATCCGCAATGAAATTCAGGTATTTGATTCCTGTCATGTAATCGTACAGATCGGGATTATCGGGAATGTAAGCAAAACTGCGCTTGCATTCCAACGGCTGTGTCCGGATGGATTTGCCATCCTCAGATCCGCAATAAATTCGAAGTTCAATATTCTTTTGGGAAATGGCACGAACAAGCGCGTCTGTATGTTCCTGCAGAGCCGGAATCCACGGACTTTGCAAAATCAATAAATTGCAACGCGCTGATGTAAACGTAATTGCACGCAGAAGCATATCGCATCCGGCAGAAAAACCGCCGCAGGCAATTTTCTGATAGCCCACGTTTTGTACCTTTTCCATGGAACGTGCCACCGGCAAATAGGACGTCATATCATAACTCCAACGATAAGTGCCATATCCATCCGGCTCGGCACTTTGTACCGTTTCAATCTGCCACTCACTACTTTCTCCAACAATGGGTTCCCAATCCGCTCGCGCAGTCCGACTATTCTGTGTATTGCCATGAACAGCCAAAAAGAGAGTATTCGCTGTTTTCTTCTCCCATGAAAACAATGCTTTCGCCTTGGAAACAGCTTGCGCATAGCGATCATCCGAATTTTCTTTCAATAAAAGAAACTCCTTATCATTTTTCAATGCCACAAGGTCATCGTCCTCCAGCACTTCCGGCCGATACCACCATTTGTTATCATGGATTGCCTTTCGAAGCCATTCCAACGCCTCCTCCGACCTGTCGGCTCCACCTGCCAGACAGGCAAGAAAGTATAATGTTTGTGGTCCGTAATTCTGCGAATTTTCCTGATAGGCATTCTGCAAAAAATGGTATGCTTCCGAATACCCATTCTCGGCAATAGATAATGTGGTTTCCAAAATATCATTTTCTTTATTTATATTCATTTATTTTCCTCTTTCTGAATCTGATTTTACAGGAAAGTGTGCTATCACATACTCTCATGTATAAGATCAACAAACAAAAAAGACGCAATGCTAACCCAAGCTATCAGGTTATGCACTGCGTCTAAGCGTCTGGCATTTTTATTTTTTCTACTTTACCATCCTTGAAATAAATCACACAGGTGTATTTGCACTTCGGACAAAATAGCGGAAAATCCTCCAACACCGTATGTGATCGTATCTGTATCCGCGTTTTACCGCCACATTTTGGACAACAAAGCCATTTTATTTTTTCCTTTTCTTCCACTCAGTCCCCTCCTTATTTCTGACGATTGTTACGTCTTCGAAGCTGTTTATTAATCTGCGTCGCCGTTCGGACGCTCTGGCCGAAATCAATCAGATGCCAGAGGATTTTCGCCGCCAGAATAAAGCTGGCATAAATAACCGCATCCAACGGTCCATACCAAAACTCCCAATGGTGCGCAAGGGGCAGCAAAACCGCTTCCAAAAGAACCGCATGTAATACAGTACGAATCCACCAGCCCCCAAAAGTAAGTTCCGTTTTCGAATAATAAATGACTAACGTAGCCATACACACCAGAGTGAAGAGAATACATCTGCCAAAAAACGAAACCACCGGCAATTCAGAAGTAGGATTGAACAGCAGACACATAAAAAAGGTACTGAGCATAATAATTCCGTAAGCCACCACAAAACGATGCAGCCAAAACACAATTTTTTTCATAAGCACCTCCTACATCCCCAGCAACCGCTTTAGCTCACCGACATACTGCCGGGAAATGATCACCTTTTCGTTATTCGTCAGCGTGGCCTCGAACCTTCCAGATACAGAGGGGCGGACATATTGTATCTTATCTGCGTTTAGGATCATAGATTTGCTGCATCGGAAAAGCATAGAGTTTCGGCACAATTCTTCAAATTCATATAACTTTTGCCGGCACTTGAAAACGGATTTCTCGCAATACAGAAAGGAGCACCCATCCACAACTTCAAAATAAAAAACATCACTGAGTTTTAACCGATAAACTTTTTCCTCTGCAAAAGCGCTGACGGAAACTTCACCGGCAGTAACAGCACGGATTGCTTCCACCCATTTTTCCTGTGTGTCATAGCAACGAACAATCACTTCTTCTTCGTTTTCGTAGGGAATCTGTTCCACAGACAGCTTCATGGCCACACCTCCTTTCGCTTCTGAAATAATAATATAGCATATATTGCTTTCCGTATCTATAACGGGAACTGTAAGTTGTAAAAATCAGGGGGTAAGTTGTATTAGTCAAACTTACATCCAGTACTTTGGCAAGCTTCTCCAGGTTATCCATATCCGACAATCCAACTCCCATCTGGATACTACTCTATCAGTTACGTGATGTTTTTCTACTTACGATGTTGCTTTTACTAAATAAATTTCTATTCCACAACAGGTATTTCATCGTAAATACTTTTCCACCAGGTCTTCCATAATTTTTGAATTCAGCACACTTTGCTCCGTTTCAAAAGTAACTATCAAATTTTCTCCCACATATATTCCGTTCTTTTGATAAGTCTCAATTTTATGTACTGCTGCCCGCGCATACTCTGGTTTGTCCATCATACCTTCATGTTCCCAATAAATTTCCTTTCCTGTATGCGGTGATAAAAAAGTAAAATCTGGATATACAGTTCCATAGCCTTTCAGGT
>CAVAFS010000334.1:0-2484 GCA_963587975.1 Bulleidia sp.
GTTAAGACGTCGCCCTCTCACGGCGAAAACAGGGGTTCGATTCCCCTACGAACTGCTCTGTTTTTTATAAAACAGCCCAACCCGAAAGATACTGCAGGTAACAGATGTTGCCTGCAGTATTTTTTTGTGCACAGTTCACTTATCACATGTATTCAGATAATGATCATGCTTGCATGAGGAATTAGCTGGATACATAGTGATAAAGTGAGCGCCTTTTTATGAGCAAAAGTAGTAGCATAGCTACGGGGAAGCCCGAATGGGCGTTTTGCGAATGGCGCGTGTGAACTGTGACAAAGGATTTGACGAATTTTTGACATTTAAGGATTATACTGATCAGATAAGAGAAAATATGAGGAGGAGCTTTCATGGCTTATAAAATATTGATCGTAGACGATGAAGAGATGATGACAGAACTTCTTTCAGATCACTTGCAGGATTGTGGGTATGAGACAATTACAGCGAATGGCAGCAAAGCAGCGATAGAACTATTACAAAAGAAGCCGGATTTAATTATTTTAGATATCAATATGCCGGATATGAATGGTTTGGAATTGTGCCGGAATATCCGAAACTATGTGGACTGTCCGATCATTTTTGTTACGGCGCGAATTACCGAACAGGATAAAATCAATGGATTGCAATATGGCGGTGATGATTACATCACGAAACCATTCAGCCTAAATGAACTTACAGCGCGTATTGCAGCTCATTTGCGACGTGATGAACGGAATAAACATAAATCGAACACGGCAGTTTTGACATCCAAGGACCTGATCGTGAATCTGACAGAGCGATCCGTGTACTATCGTGACAAACAGATTCCGTTTTCCAGACGGGAATTTGATCTGATTGAATTTCTGATTACAAATACGAATCAGGTGTTTGACCGAGAACGCATATATGAAGCGGTGTGGGGCTATGATGCGGAGGGTGACAGCAATGTGGTGAAAGAGCATGTACGAAAAATACGTGCAAAACTGAGTGGAGCAACCGGACAGGATTACATAGAGACAATCTGGGGAGTGGGCTACAAATGGAAACGACAGTAAAGAAACTCAAAAATTTACCCTTACGGAAATATCTGGTCTTCAGCGTATTAATTACACTTGCGATCATTGTATTGTTGTCATCTGCAACTATTTGGGGATGTATAACTTTTCGAAAGTATTTGCTGCCAGACTCAAATAATGTGTTTTTGACAGTGGATGAGACTTATGCGGATGGAACAAATGTGTCTTATTCCATGCGGGTTAAAGTTGGAGCGGATGGAGCAGAATTACCGGTGCTTATGTCAGAAGATAGAACGGCTGCGGCATCGAAGGAAACAAAGTATACCATACAACGGATTGAGAACAACGTGGAGTCCTTAACACCAAAAAGAAAACTGGCCTACCATTTTTGCGGTGCGGCCATGATCGTGTTTCCATTTCTATTTTCAATTGTTGGAATTTTACTGTGTGGATTCCATTTTTATAAGAAGAAACTTTCTGTGCCGCTTGATCTGTTATCAGAAGCAACGAAGCAGATCTCTGAGCGAAACCTGGATTTTTGTCTGCAGTATGATTGCAGGGACGAAATGGGAATGCTTTGTGGTTATTTTGAGCAAATGCGGCAGACGCTGTATGAAAATTATCGGGAATTGTGGAATTTGCTTGAGGAACGAAGACTGTTACAGGCATCCATTGCCCATGATCTGCGCAATCCGATTGCAGTGATCGAAGGTTATACGGAATATCTGCAGATGAATCTTGCCAAGGGAGAATTGAGTCAGCAGCGGATTTTGAAAATCTCGGAGAATTTACATCTGGCAGCAAAACGATTAGAGTGGTATACAGAGTCTGTCTGCATATTGAATCAAATGGAAGTTATTTGAATTTTGATATTGGTGGATATCCGATTTCACGATTGCTGGTTTCGTGGAGCGTGATCATTATGCTTGCTGTGTTTGGAATTGTTGCATCAATCTTGCTTTTTCTGCATGCAACAAATTTTGAGTTGAGTAAGAGACAGCCAAAACATCAAAGGCAGTTTCACCTGCATGCATCATTACTCAGCTATGAGAGTTATAAAATACTGATCATGAATCGGGCACTTGTGATTCTGGTATTATTTGGGCTTGTGATTGGCGGGCGGATTTTGAATCAGAAATACAATCCTTCCGTGCAGGAGCAGTATTATCAGGAGCTGATGATGCAGCTGGAAGGAGAACTGACGGAACAGAAAGAAGATTTGATATTATCGGAACAGGAGCGGTATGCGCAGGCGTTTTCTGAGATTGAGAAAATTGATAGTATGGTTTCGGATGGTGAGATCGATGAAAGTACAGGAGAGCAGTTAAAGGCAGACTGGTATGGAGTAACATTTTTCTATCCATCTTTTCAGCGGGTGATGCAGCAGTATGAGAGGATACAGGAAAATGGTGGAGCGTTTATCTATGACACTGGTTACCTGTATTTCTTTGGAAGAATGAATGACGATTACCGG